>NZ_JBSMEZ010000022.1:0-73599 GCF_056498605.1 Profundibacter sp. | reverse complement strand
TGTTACGGAGAAAGATGAAGCACGCAAATCTCAAATCACAATCACGAGATTCGAGAATGAAGTTATTTCATCCTATTTTAGAGATATTCCAAAAGGATCGAAAACGAGCCTAGAGGAACAAGGAATCTCTGTTGAGGAAACGTTTCGCCTTTATCCCACGGGGGAAAATATTACGCTCGTTCTTTTGCACCCTAAGCCTAAGAGAACTGAACTTAGAATATATATGAAGGCTGGCGTTTTCAAACCATCAGCGGGGTTGATTTGGTTTGTCTTTCTTAAGGATGGCGAAATTTGGATCGGCGCACTTGATGAATATTCGGTTTTCGAAATATCGGAAGGGAAAACAAAAACTGCGAGCCAAGATACCTTAATTGATTTCTCAGATGATGAATTCCAAGCAGCTTTCCAAAACGAAGTTGTGCCAGAGGCAATAGAGCAAACGATCAAAAGAATTAAGCGAAACCCACAAATAGCACAAGATGCACTTAAAAGATCAGGATATGTATGCGAAATGCTGCCAGATTACCCTAAATTTATTTCAAGGAGTAGCCAGCGCCCATATTTGGAGGCCCACCATCTTATTCCAATTGGAATACAGCCAAAATTTGAGACCAGCCTCGACGTTCAAGAAAACATATGTATACTCAACCCCTATGCGCACAAGATGGTGCACCACGCTACATATAGTGAAATACGGGATCATATTAAGAAACTCGCTGCGCCCCGTGAAGGCTTTCTTAAGTCTCTAGAGCTTAGTGTGGATGATGTGTTGAGGATTTACGGCGGAACATGAAATGACCGAGTTCAAATTCATTGATCTTTTCGCCGGAATTGGTGGATTTCACATTGCACTGAAGTCTTTAGGCGGCAGTTGTGTGTTCGCGTCTGAAATTGATGAAAAGGCTAAAGCGACCTATATCGACAACCATGGTGGTAACGTTTCTGGAGACATTCGGAAAATTACGGGCCCAGAATTGTCAGATAATCATGTTAATTCAACAGTTCCAGACCATGACATCCTAGCGGCTGGCTTCCCGTGCCAACCGTTTAGTTTGGCAGGAGTTTCGGCGAGGAATCATTTGGGACAATCGCATGGGTTGCTAGATGAGACACAAGGCACGCTATTCTATGATATTGCACGGATAGCGATGGTGAAAAGACCTGCCGCCTTGTTGCTGGAAAATGTTGCTAATATTGTGAGCCATGACGGGGGGCGTACCTTTGCGACTTTGAGATCTGTTATTGAAAAAGAGTTGGGTTACGAGTTCCATTTTCAAGTTTTGAACGCGCAAACGCTTGTGCCTCAACGCCGCCGCCGATGTTTCATAGTGGCGCTTCGTGATCCGATTGGTGACTTTGAATTTCCTGATCTAGCAGGGGATCCGATCCCTCTGCGCAGTGCGCTCGAGAAGAGTGTGGATGAAAAATATACGATTTCTGACCGTAGTTGGGCAGGCCATCAAAGACGCACAAAGAATAATTTAGAACGGGGGACAGGGTTTACGGCATTTGAAGCTGATCTTGACCGTCCCGCAAATACGTTGGTGGCACGATATTATAAAGATGGAAAAGAATGTTTGGTTCCGCAAATAGGAAAAAACCCAAGATTTTTGACGCCAAGAGAATGTGCACGATTGCAGGGCTTCCCTGAAAGTTTCACACCGCACCCGACGCGTTCGGTTGCTTATAAGCAATTTGGCAATGCGGTGCCCGTGCCGTTAGTCAAAGCCGTTGCTCAAAACCTTTTGGAGCAAATATCTGTTTCAAGCACACAACAGAACAAAACTCAAAGTAAAGAAGTTTGCCGAATGGTGGGCTGATCCCCCCACCAAATCACCCCCCTTGCGTCATACAACCGCCCAATTCCTCTGCGATCCATCCGCCAAAGCAGTATGGAGCGGGTTTGTTATGAAACTACAGATATTCGGGTTTGCAATCGTGGCGGCTCTGGCCACCGGCGGGGTGGATTACACCATGCAGTCCACAAGACTGGGCCAACCGTTAGGCCAGATCGGGCTAGCCGCCTATGTGGACACGATCTCTAACCGTTATAATACCGCAAATGCGGCCAATGCGCTGAAAAGTCGGCAAAAGCAGGCGGCGAAAACCCATTTGCCCGAAGCGCCGGAAGGATGGACGCGGCGCAATTGGGAGGATGGCGATAATGCGCTACTGGAGCCGCCCGCGCGCGATTTGACATCGTTGGAGAGAAAAGCCGCCAAAGCGCGGGAATTGTCGCTGATGATGGCGGGGATGCTGGCCGAGGAAGTCAAAGGCGGGCCGCGTTTGCGCCGCACGGAAATCTGGGTTTACGAGCGGGGGGACGAGATTATCGCCCTGCGTGCAAAATATACCAAACCGGATGCGAAGCCGTCATTTTCAAGCATGGTTCAAAGGGTTGCCGACGCCAACATTCGCGGTGTGGCCGAGGCCCGTGGGTATGCGGTGATTGCCGGTGTGGCCTATGGCGAAATCCGTCCTGTTCAAGGGGACGAAGCGCTGGCCAAATATCGCGGGTTTTCGGCCAGCATGGGCGACAATGTGATGATTTCGGTGCGGGCGGTGGCGTCGGATGAAGCGATCCGGTCGATGATGGCGGCGATAGATTACGACGGGTTGAACGGTATGCTGGACCCGCCGCTGGAAAACGTTGGCCGTCAGGCGCCTGTGGTTGAGCAAGCGCAGCAGGCGGCATTGGCGGCGCAGATGTTGGAGCAAAAGCGGGGTGTGTTGCGCCAGAAGGGATTGATCGCGGTTGTCGAACCCGAGGTTGTTGAAGAAGTGGTTGTTGAGGTGGTGCCGGAAGAGGCAGCCGAGACCGAACCCAAGGGAATCGAGGTCGGGTTTAATGCGGTGGAGGTTATGCCGGGGCTGAAATGCGAGCGCAGCAATGTGAGCCAGATTTGCGTAACGCCACCTGACGAATAGAAACCCCGTGCCTTTAGGGCAGGCCGGTTATGTCGTTTTTGTCTCGCAACGGTCGGGGCGTGTTTGACCTTGGCTGGTTAAATCCGGCACAAGACTCCCAGCATACAGATTCCGGGAGTCGTCATTATGAAAACGCACGTCAAAGCATTGGTTGTCGGGGGCGGGGCTGTTGGCACGTCGATTGCGTATCATCTGGCCAAGGCGGGTTGGGATGATGTGGTGTTGCTGGAGCGCGATGAGCTGACGTCTGGATCGACGTGGCATGCGGCGGGGTTGTTACCGTTGTTCAACATGTCCTTTGCGACGACGCACATCCACAAATATTCGGTCGAGTTTTATAAATCGCTTGAGGCCGAGACTGGTTTGAATGCCGGTTTTGCCGTGGTTGGCAATTTGCGGATGGCGCAGACGGATGCGCGGATGGACGAATATATGCTGTATGCGTCCACCGCTGAAACCTGTGATGTGCCGTTTGAATGGCTGACGCCCGCGCAGATCAAGGAGCGCTGGCCGTTGATCCGCACCGATGATCTGAAGGGGGCGCTGTATCATGCCACCGATGGTTATATTAACCCTGCCGATATGACGATGGCGATGGCCAAAGGTGCGCGGCAACGGGGTGTCGAGATTGTCCGCAAGATGCAGGTCGATGCCTATCACTGGAACGGTGACGCGTGGGAAGTGACCTGCACCAAGATGGTGGAAAAGGGCGGTAATCTGGTGCCCTCGGATGAACAAGTCGTGGTGACGGCCGAGCATGTGGTGACGGCGACGGGGAACCATGCGCAGCGCACCGCACGGCAGTTGGGCATCAAGATGCCGGCGATCCCTGTGGAGCATCAGTTCATCGTGATGGAGCAGGATCCCGCATTGGTGGAGTTTCGCAAGGACCATCCCGAGCATCCGGTTATTCGGGATGCCGATGCGCAGTCTTATGTGCGCGAGGAACGGGGTGGCTGGATACTGGGGATTTACGAGAAAAAAGCGCCTGCGCGGTTTGAGCACGGGGTGCCGGACAGTTTTAGGGCGGACCTGTTCCCGCTGGCGCTGGACCGGATCGAAGAGCAGTATATGGCGATGATCCACCGTATTCCATCGTGTGAGGAAAGCGGTTTGAAGGATGATTTCAACGGGCCGATTTGTTATACGCCGGATGGTAATCCGCTGGTTGGACCCGCACCTGGATTGCGCAATATGTGGCTGGCCGAGGGGTTCTCGTTCGGGATCACGGCGGCGGGGGGCACGGGGTATTATCTGGCGCAGATGATGGTTGAGGGCGAGGCCGAGATTGATATGGCGTCGCTTGATCCAAAACGGTTCGGGTCGTGGATGACGACCGAATATGGCGCGCGCAAGAATGAGGAATGTTACGATCACGTTTACATTCTGCATCATCCGGATGAGGAGCGTCCTGCCTGTCGGCCTCTGCGCACCGCCCCGTCCTATGAGCGGATGAAAGCGGCGGGGGCACAGTTTGGCTGTGTGAATGGCTGGGAGCGTCCAAACTATTTTGCGCCTGAAGGGTTTAATGACCATGACGCGCGGTCGTTCAAGCGGGGCGGTTGGTGGCAGTATGCGGTCGAGGAGGCCCGTGCGATCCGCGAGGGCGTGGGGATGATTGATGCGACGGCGTTCACCAAGCATCGGGTCAAGGGACCGGGGGCGACGGAATTTCTGGACTGGTTTACCTGTAACAAACTGCCGCGCGTGGGGCGGATCAATCTGACCTATGCGCTGACAGCGGCAGGGACGACTCGGACGGAATATACGATTGTGCGCGAGGGCGAGGATGAATATTACCTCGTGTCCTCGGGTGCGCTAACGGATTATGACGGCGATTTCCTGCGCAAGGCAGCGGCGGACAAAGCTGGTGAGTTTGGCTATATCGAAGTGCAGAATGTTACCACGCAATACGGTGTGTTTGCGATAGCAGGGCCAAAGTCGCGCGATGTGTTGAAGAAGATCATTATTGATGCTGATCCGGCGACGGCGTTATCAAACAAGCGGTTCCCGTGGTTGTCGGCGCAAAAGATCGAACTGGGGATGTGTCCGGTGGATGCGATCCGCGTTGCCTATACAGGTGAATTGGGTTGGGAGCTGCACCACCCGATTGAAATGCAGAACTATCTGTTTGATCTGATCATGGCTGCGGGTGAAGAACACGGGCTGAAACTGGTCGGGGCGCGGGCGCAGAACTGGTTGCGACAGGAAAAATCCTATCGTGCGTTCGGCACTGAATTGGGGCGGGATGCAACGCCGCTTGAGGCAGATTTACCGCGCTTTGTGAATATGGATAAGGAGTATCAAGGCAAGGCGGCGATGCTGGAGATTGGTATTCGGTCCAAATGTGTGACGGTGCTGATTGACGGGCCGGACGGGGCCGATCCGTGGGGTCGCGAGGCGCTGTATGATGGCGATAAACGGGTTGGGCGGCTGACGTCTGGTGGCTATTCGGTGGCGTTCGGGAAATCCATCGGCATGGGGTATGTACCGCCGGAACTGGCCCGTATCGGCACCAAATTGAAGGTGCGGATATTCCGCGAATTGTGGGATGCGGTGGTGGTTGAGGACAGCCCCTATGATCCCAAGAATGCGTCCATTCGGGTGGATGGGTAAAAGAGATTCTATGCCTGCGGCGCGGATATTTAGGGAACGAAAATGGGGGCGGCTGTGGATACTGAAAAGTCTTTGGAAGCTATTCGGGCGCGCCTTGGGGATGCGGGTGTCGAGGTTGGCTTTGTGCTTGGCTCGGGTTTGGGACATTTGGCGGAGGCGGTCGAGGGTGAGGAATTCGCTTATTCCGAGTTGTTCGGGTTTCCTGCTGGCGGGGTTTCGGGGCACAATCCCAAGCTGGTGATTGGTGAGTTGGAAGGGGTGCGTGTGGCCGTATTTGGCGGGCGGGCGCATTACTATGAGCATGGTGTGGCCGATGCAATGCGGGTGCCTTTGGAGGTTCTGGCGGGGCTGGGAGCAAGGCAGTTGTTTGTGACCAATGCGGCGGGGTCGTTTCGTAAGGATATTCCACCTGGTGATTTGATGCTGATTTCGGATCACATCAATTTTTCTGGTCGCAGCCCATTGATTGGCGAGGCAACGGATCGGCGGTTTGTTAACTTGGTCGATGCCTATGATCCTGACCTGCGGGCGCGATTGGTAGAAGTTGCCAAAGGTGTGGGGATAGGCCTGAAGGATGGTGTTTACGCGTGGTATTCAGGCCCGAATTTTGAAACCCCTGCCGAAATTCGTGCGCTGCATATTCTGGGTGCCGATGCTGTGGGCATGTCGACTGTGCCCGAGGTGATCTTGGGGCGGTTTCTGGGCCTGAAATGCGCTGCGGTGTCGGTGATCACCAATATGGCGGCGGGCATGAGCGATGAGGTGATCAGCCACGCGCATACCAAAATGATGGCACCCATCGGGGCGCAAAAGCTGGAACAGTTGATCCGCGGATATTTGCGCGGGCTTTAGTGGGTGTCCCCGAATATGCGCCACGCCAGCCGTGTGCGGCAAAAAACCGTCCATAAAGTGAGCGTTGCGAAAGCTGGCGCGAGCCACTGAAAGCTGGCGGGCCAAAGCAGACAGATTGCGAAAAAGGTGATGGTTTCGGTGCCCTCGATCAAACCCGTCGCGTGGAAGTGGGATTTTTCGCCGTTCAGGCGGGTCTCGTGCTGGAATTTTTCAGCGAGGATGGCGTAGCCTAGAAAACTGGCGGAGTTGATGAAAAAACTGGCGAGCAGGATGGCGCCGCCGATGCCGTTTAGCGCAGGGTTATAGAGCACAAACCCGACAGGCAGGGCCGCGTAGAACGTGAAATCTGCGAGGATGTCGAGGTAGCCGCCAAGCGCAGATGGCGAGGAGGCGCGGGCAACGGCGCCGTCCAGCCCATCCATAAGGCGAGAGGCAAAGGCGAAGAACAGAGCCAGCCAGAATGCACCCAGTGCGATACAGAGTGCGGCGATCAGGCCGGATGCCAAGCCGATTGCGGTTAGGGCGTTTGCCGAAACGTTGTGCCGTGCCAGCCAATTGGCGCTGTGGTTCAGCGTGCGGTCGATCAGGGGGCGTAGGTGACGGTCAAGCATTGGCTGGCCTTTGATAAGATATCTGACCAATCCAGCATAACGATCATGGGTTGTTGGGGCCAGTGCCAGACGCACCGGCCCCAATGGTATCTTAATTCTTACGACCAAAATCGGCGGGGGTGATGACGGTGTCGCCGTTCCGATCCATTGTGGCGAACCAATCAGGTGTTCTGGCCATGAATTCATCGCGGCTGACCATGCCATCGCCATTCACGTCATTGAATTCCATTGACATTCCTTGGCCTTCGCGGTCTTGTCCGCCTTGGCCCCGACCCTGCCCTTGGCCGCCTAGTTGTATGTTGGCGTGGTCGTTGGCGCGGGCCTCGTCAAACATGGCGTAATCGCTGGTTGATAGAAAGCCGTTATCGTCTTCATCAAAGGTGAGGAAAATGTCGCTGCGTTTTTCGGTGGCTTCGGCCAGAGTGACCTGACCATCTTCATTTGCGTCCCAGTTTTCGATGAAATGGGTGCCCGGGTTGCCTTGTTGGGCGTAAGCGGCGGAGCCGAGAGCAATGGCGGCGGTCAGAAGGAGGATGCGTTTCATATCGTGGTCCTTTTCATATTCAGGTTGTTGAATTCATAAGGGTAATACGCAGCCCCGTTCGGTTTCCGTCGCAAATATGAAAAATTTTATTTTTTCACCATCTGGTCCCATGCTTCCAGTGCTTTGGCGGCATACATCAGTGCAGGGCCGCCGCCCATCTGGATGTTCATGCCCAGCACGTCGGCCAGCTCATCGCGGGTGCCGCCAGCGCGGATCAGGGCCTCGACATGAAAACCGATACAGGGCTCGCAGCGTTCGGATATCGAAATGGCGAGCGCCAGAAATTCTTTGGTTTTCACATCCAGTGTGCCGTTGTCTTTGACGGCTTTACTAAGGGTGCCAAAACCGGCGGCAGTTTCGGGGATCAGTTTGTTCATTTCGCGAATTTTCGCCCGCATGTCGCGGCTGTTTTCTTTCCAGTCCATCGTGGGAATCCTTAATGATTATCACGCTGATTTGACGTAATTCGCCTCAGCAGTCTTTGACCTTGGTCAATAAGATAAAAATAGGGGCTGAAGTGACTGACGCGCTTTTATTGTGCCTGTCTTGCGGCAAATGCATCGGTCAGGTGTTCGACAAACCACAGGGTCAGGACAAAGGCGACGATGCAGATCATGAAATTTACCATCAGGTCGGCGGTCTTTTTCCAGCGTGTGTCGGGTCGGGAGAACAGGCTGATGTTTGTTCGTAATAACAGTCGCGAGGTCAAAAACCGAACAGGGTGGCGGACAAAAACCAGTAGAGGATTGCGAAAATGGTTTGGCCGGTGTCGGCCCAAAGATACCTTGCGATTCCAACGGTGCTGATCCACCGCACCAGATCAAAGATATCATGGGCGGCCCGATCAAGGGTTTTGGCAAGTTTGCTGGTCCATGGGTTTAATGTGGTCTTGGATGTCATTTAGTGGCCTCCCTGTAGGTGAGAACGTAATGAAAATGTGGCAATCGGTGTTGTAGCGGGTATGAAAAAGTGAAGCATAAGATGGCGTATAACTGAAATGCTTCTGCTGATTGTTTCAATCACCTTTTGATGATAATGATGTAAGGCATTGTTTTTATGTAATTTATATGATCGTGAGATCGTATGTTTCACGTAAGATCACACATTGGGTATAACTTTAGCGGGTGGATTGTTTTGTGGCCAAGTGCAGCGCACAGTTGTTGGTATAAAAACACAACAGGGAATAGAACAATGAAACCGGAAAATTCAAAAGCAATAGTAGGCGGCATTACCGGAACAATCGCGATGACCTTGATGATGATGTATTTGGCCCCGATGATGACAGGAATGCCGATGGATATCGCGGCAATGCTGGGTAATATGTTGGGTGGATGGACGATGGGAATGATTGCGCACCTGATCATGGGCATCATCGTTTTTCCGATGATTTATGTGTTGGTGATCTATCATTTTGTCCCTGGCCCGCCGCTGGTGCGTGGGTTGGTTTACGGGGTTTTGTTGTGGGCGGCTGCAGTTGTGGTGGTGATGCCGATTGCAGGGGCCGGTGTGTTGATGAGCAATGTCGGCGGGATGATGGCCGTTATTGCAGCATTGATCGGGCATCTGGTTTATGGCGGGTTGCTGGGCGCTATTGCGGGGTATGGCCCAACACGCAAAACCTAGGATGAAAATCGCGCGGGGCTGAGAGCTTTTACAATCGTGGGGGCCAGTCCTGGCGTTTTTCCTGTGAGCAAGTCGGCAACGAGGTGGCTGGCGGCGGGGGCGGTTTGGAAGCCGTATCCGCCTTGGCCGCCGAGCCAGAAGAACGTGGGGTCTGTGACGTCACGCCCGATCACCAAACTGCGGTCCGGCGCAAAGGTGCGCAGGCCTGCCCATGAAGTTTCAAGCCGTGTAACGGGCTCGGTCACCATTTCCTCGTATCGGGCCAGGCCCTCGGCCAGCACCATGTCGTCGACCCATGCGTCGTGGGGATCAACGGGGTCCTCATCCGATGGCGAAACGATCCATTTGCCAGCGTCGGGTTTGGCATACCAGCTTTCATTCACCCCATCGATGAACGGCCAGTCGCGGGTGTCATGACCGCCGGGGGCGGGGATGCGAGCCATGGAACGGCGATACGGTTGGAAGCCGATCCGTTTGATGCCGGCAAGGGTCGCGATTTCATCGACCCAGGCACCAGCGGCGTTGATCAGGGTTGTGGCGCTGTAGGTTTGGTTGCCTGCCGTGACATGCCACGCCCCGCCGGATTTCATGATTTTAGTGACGGGGGATTTGGTGTGGATTTTCGCCCCTGCGCGACGGGCATTGGTGGTGTAGGTTTG
Organism: Profundibacter sp.; assembly: GCF_056498605.1. Taxonomy (NCBI): domain Bacteria; kingdom Pseudomonadati; phylum Pseudomonadota; class Alphaproteobacteria; order Rhodobacterales; family Paracoccaceae; genus Profundibacter; species Profundibacter sp. The sequence goes on along the minus strand of NZ_JBSMEZ010000022.1, from coordinate 63,766 downwards.
CAGCAACCGGTCGGCATCCAGATCATGCGCATCGGGGCGAAAGGCGGCATAGGCGCAGGTTTTGGGGTTCAGGATCGGGATTTTGGCGTGGGCGTCGGCCATGCAGATTTCCTGCATGCCAAAGGCCGCGTGTTCGGCTTTGAAATCATCGTATTGGTCGGTGCGCGCGACCAGCAACATACCGCGCGGCGACAGCACGCCGCCGTCTACAGTTTCGTGGTGATCAACGCTGGCGTAGTTCAAGGCGCGCACGGTGTCGTTGCCGTAATCCTTCAGAAACATCGCGGCGGATCGGCCCGAGGCGTGGTAGCCAAGTGAGTCTTCGGTTTCAAGCACAGTGACACTGGCGTGGGGTGCGAGGGTGGCAGCGGCGGACAGGCCCGCGATGCCGCCGCCGATGATCAGGATATCGGTTGTCATACGTCGTCGAGCCTGTCTGTTGCGGGGGGTGGTGTTGGCGCAAGTGCTGTGATTTCGGCGTAAAGTTCTGCAGGCATTTTATAGCCGAGCGCATCAAGCGAGGGCTGTAACTGTTCGGGCGTGCGGGCGCTGATGATCGGGGTGGTGACGGCGGGGTTTTGCGCGGCCCAAGCCACAGCGAGCGTGGCGGGGTTGATGTTTTCCCGTTTTGCGATGGTGGTCAGGTCAGCGGCGGCCTGATGCATCCAGTCCTGCCCATAGCGGATGGCATAGCCTTTGTCGGTGACGATACGGCCGGTGTTGCCAGCGGTGTATTTGCCAGTCAGCAGCCCGCCGCCAAGCGGAGAATAGGGCGCGACGTTGAAGCCCTCGGAGGCGGCCATCGGCAGGGTTTCGACTTCGACCTGACGTTTGACGAGGTTATACATCGGCTGCAAAATATTGATGGTGGTGCCGAGTTTTTCGGCCACGGCCTGGGCTTTCATCACTTGCCAAGCTGAGAAGTTTGATACACCGATGACGCCGATTTTGCCCTGTTGTTGCAGGGCGGCGAGGGCCTCGAACGATTGTTCCAGCGGGGTGTCGCCATCCCAGCGGTGCAGGTAGAAAACATCGATAAAATCCATGCCCAGACGGGTGCGGCTGGTATCAAGAGATTTGGTGATATTGGCCGCTGTGCTGGGGCCGGAAAAATCGCATTTGGTGGCGATGACCAGCGCGTCGCGCTCATTGGCAGCAAACTGGCCCAGCAGGGTTTCCGAGGCACCATCGGCATAGACGAATGCGGTGTCAAAGAAGGTGATACCGGCGGCGCGGCTGGCATCATACATGGCGTGGCTTTGGGCAATATCGGCACCGCCGCCAAACTGCATGGTGCCAAAGCAAAAGGATGAGGACGGGGTGCCGTTCGGGCTGATCAATGGGTTTTTCATGGGGGGACTGTGGCACGGGTTAACCAAAAGGAAAAGGTCCAGCCGAGGCTGGACCTTTGTATTTTTTCCCCTGCCACAAGGGCAGGGCGATTGGCGCCTAGTTTGGAACTTCGCCCTCAATGCCTTCAACGTAAAAGCCAAGACCGGCCAGTGTGCCGTCGTCGGCGACTTCGCCGTCTTTCAGCCAGACCGAACCGTCCTGTTTGTTCAGGGGGCCAGTGAAAGGATGGTAGGTGCCAGCAGCGATAGAGTCGGCCAAGGCCTGCGCTTCAGCAGCTACATCGGCAGGGATTTTGTCGGAGAATGGTGCCAGAACCACCATACCCTCTTTCATGCCATCCCAAGTATTGCCGGTTTCCCATGTGCCATCCAGAACGGCCTGTGTGCGGGCCACATAGTAAGGGTCCCAATCGTCGATGATCGCGGTCAGCTGTGCTGTTGGGCCGAATTTGATCATGTTCGATGCTTGACCAAAGGCATAGATGCCTTTTTCTTCTGCAATGGTCATCGCAGCCGGTGAATCTGTGTGCTGCATGATCACGTCAACGCCTTGTTCGATCATCGCAGTCGCGGCGTCGGCCTCTTTGGCGGGATCAAACCATGTGTAGACCCAGACGATTTTGAATTCGACATCGGGGTTTACTTTTTTGGCGTGGATGTAGGCTGCGTTGATGCCACGGATAACTTCGGGGATCGGGAAAGAGGCGATATAGCCGATTTTGTTGGTTTTGGTCATGCGCCCGGCGATGGTGCCGATCACAGCGCGACCCTCATAGAAGCGGGCCGAATAGGTCGCAACATTGGGGGCCTGTTTGTAGCCGGTGGCGTGTTCAAACCGCACGTCGGGGAATTTGGCAGCAACAGCGATTGTCGGGTCCATATAGCCAAAGGATGTGGTATAGATCAGTTTGGTGCCCGACAGTGCCATTTGTGTCAGCACGCGTTCGGCATCGGCGCCTTCTGGCACACCTTCAACGAACGAGGTTTCGACCTTGTCGCCCAGTGCAGCCTCAATGGCTTTGCGCCCCTGATCGTGCTGGTATGTCCAGCCGAAATCGCCAGTTGGCCCGATATAGATAAAGCCGACTTTCATTTTTTCTTGGGCGAATGCCGCTGTTGTCAGGCCAAGCGCCAGAGCGGCCCCCGCCAGAATTGTTTTGATAGATGTCATGTTAGTCTCCCTGTTTTGGTGATTGAGCAGAATCGGTATGCTTCTTCTTTAATGGTTTTGGCACGGATTGTGTCTCTAAAAGTGCAGCTGTGACGATCGCGGCTGGCACGGCGACCACACCAAGGCCGATGAACAGCACAAAAGTGGTGAATATCCGTCCGCCGGTGGTGATTGGCACCAGATCGCCGTACCCAACCGTGGTGAAGGACGCGACCGCCCACCACAGGCTGATCGGGATGGACGAGAACGCCTCGGGTTGGGCCTCGTGTTCAAACAGGTAGATGCCCACAGCGCTGACATAGAGCACCAGTGAGGCGAGGATCACGAAGATGATCAGTTCGCCGCGGACCTCGCCAAAGGCGCGAGTGAGGCGGTCGAACGCATTCGAGGTTCGGAACAGTTTCAGCAGGCGCACAAGCCGGATCAGTCGGATGGTGCGCACCACTTGCCATTCGGCCTGAATCAGCGCCAGCGCAGGCAGGCAGGCCAACAGATCAATGATGCCCCAAAAGCTGAAGGCGTATTGTAGTGGATGGGCTGAACAGGTTAGGCGCAAGATATATTCAGCAACAAAGACAGTGAGCACGAAGACCTCGAACCAGAACAGGGCAGCGTGTATGTTGGCTGGCAAGCTGTCGACAGTTTCAAGCGCAATGGCGATTGCCGACAACAGGATCAGCACGTGCAGGATCAGGGCGACAGTGCGCCCCACTTGGCCGTGGTGCCCGTCCAGTATTTCGATCACATCGCGGCGTGTCATAGTCGGTGCCTTAGTGGGTTGCGTGGAAAATGCGGCCCAATGCAGCGGGTGCATTCAGGGTGGAGCGGGATTTGCTGGATGACATGATCACCAGCACAAGGATGGTGACGATATAAGGCGACATGGCAAGGTATTGCACCGGAATACTGACGCCTGCAGTTTGCAGGTTAAACTGCAACACGGTGACGCCGCCAAACAGGTATGCCCCCAGCAGTACGCGCCATGGTTTCCAACTGCCAAAGACCACAATCGCCAGCGCGATCCAGCCTGCCCCTGCAGTCATGCCTTCGGTCCACAAAGGAACCCGCACCAGCGACAGGTACGCCCCGCCAAGCCCCGCGCAGGCGCCGCCGAACATGATAGCAAGGGTGCGGATGCGCACGACTTTGTAGCCCAAGGCGTGTGCGGCATCGTGGTTTTCACCCACCGCTCGCAGGATCAATCCGACACGAGTATATTTCAGCACAGCCCAAGTGGCAGCCACCAGCGCCAGCGCCAGATAAAGCACGGCGTCGTGTTGGAATAGGATCGGGCCAATGACGGGCAGCTCCGACAGGATTGGCAGGTCCAGTGTTGGCACGGGTGGCGGTTTAATGCCGGAATATCCTTTGCCGATCAGCGCCGAAAACCCGAGACCAAACAGGGTCAGGGCAAGGCCCGAGGCCACTTGGTTGGCGAGCAGCGCTTGGGTCAGGAAGGCGAACAGCAACGAAAGCGCAGCACCGGCGGCGGCGGCCCCGATAAAGCCGAGCGTGGCGCTGTTGGTTTCATAGGCCACAGCAAAACCGCAGACAGCGCCGATGATCATCATGCCTTCGACGCCCAGATTCAGCACGCCGGATTTTTCGCAGATCAACTCGCCAATGGCGGCCAGCAGAATAGGGGTGGCCGCGACCATCAGGGAGGCGATCAAAAGGACGGGGTTGATTGCAGACAGGTCCATTACACGGTCTCCTTTTTTTTCAGTCGAATGCGGAAGTTCGACAAAACATCCATCGCGAGCAGGAAGAACAGCAACATCCCCTGAAATGCCTGAATGGCGGGGGCGGGCAGGCCGAGCATCAGCTGGGCAAGGTCGCCACCGATGTATGTCAGTGCCATCAGCAGGCCCGCCAGTAGGATGCCAATAGGATGCAGGCGGCCCAAGAAAGCGACGATGATAGCGGTGTAGCCATAGCCCTGACCGAAGTTTTCGGTCAGTTGTTTGGCAGGGCCGGTGACCTCGAACAGGCCAGCAGCACCTGCCAACACACCGGCAAAGGCAAAGCACATCACGATCAGCGCATTCGGGTTTACCCCGCCAAAACGGGCAGCGCGTGGCGATTGACCCGCAAGGGTTATCTGGTAGCCGATCAGGTGACGGGTCAGCAGGACATAGGCGTAGATCACAGCGATAAAGGCGGCGACAACACCCCAATGCATGCCGCTACCAGCAATCAGTTCGGGGTTGGCGGTGGCCTCGATTTCATTGAAACCGCGCGACCCGGGGAAGCCGTGACCATCGGGGTTTCGCAGCAGGCCGAATGACATCGCTGACAGGATATGTTCGGCGACATAGACCAGCAGCAAGGACACCAGAATTTCGTTGGTATTAAAGCGGGTGCGCAGTATTGCGGGGATCATCGCCCATAGGAACCCGCCTGCGGCACCTGCGATAACCATCAGGGGGAACACATACCAGCCGCTGGCCGGATAGAACGCAAGGCCCACAGCGGCACCGGCGATGGCGCCCATGATGTATTGTCCCTCGGCGCCGATGTTCCAGATGCCCGCCCGAAATCCGAGCGACAGGCCAATGGCAATCAGGATCAACGGCCCTGCCTTGACCAGTAATTGTGGACGCGAATAGGCGGCGAATTGTTCGCTGAATAGAGGATCCCAAAAAATGGTGCGGATGGCCACGACCGGATCATTGCCCAGCACCGCAAACATGATGCCGCCCGCGATCATGGTGGCCAGCACAGCCAAAAGCGGCGTTGCGATGGTCCATACCTTTGACGGCACGGGGCGTTTTTCCAGTCTAAACATGGGCGGTCTCCTCCTCATCCATTCCGCCCAGCATCAGGCCGATTTCTTCGACCGTCAGCCCTTTGGCGGGGCGTGGGCGGGTCAGGTGGCCCTCGTTCAGGGCGCAGAAGTTGTCGGAAATTTCCATCAGTTCATCAAGGTCTTGGGAGATCACGATCACCGCCGCGCCCTTGGCGGCAAGGTCCATCAGCGATTGGCGGATTTGGGCTGCGGCCGAGGCATCAACGCCCCATGTCGGCTGGTTCACCACCAAAACACGCGGGTCTTGTAGGACCTCTCGGCCGATGACAAATTTTTGCAGATTACCACCCGATAGCGCACGGGCAGCGGTGCGTGCGCCCGGGGTGCGCACGTCAAAATCCGCGATCACCTGTTTGGCGAAAGTGCGGGTGGCGGCCCAGTTTACAAAGCCCTTTTTCACCAGGTTTTTGCGGATCGCGCCGGTCAGCAGGGCGTTTTCGGTCAGGCTCATATCGGGCGCAGCGGCGTGGCCCAGCCGTTCTTCGGGGGCGGCCAGAATGCCCAGCTCGCGGCGCGCGTTCGGGCCAAGGTGGCCAACGGCATCGCCATCAAAGCGAACAGTTTCCGGCGTGCTGGGGGTTTCGCCAGACAGGGCCGCCAGCAGTTCGTCCTGCCCGTTGCCAGCCACGCCGCCAATACCCAGAATTTCACCAGCGCGCACCGCCATGTTGACCGATTTCAGCGAGGTGCCGAACTGGGTGGCAGAGGCCACTGAAAGGTCGTTCAATTCCAGCACCACCTCGCCCAACGCGCCCGCATCGCGCAGCGGTTCATGCAGGGCAGAGCCGACCATCATCTCGGCCAGTTCACGCGCTGATTTTTCGCGCGGGTTGCAAGTGTCAACCACCACGCCGTGGCGCAGGATGGTGGCGCTGTCACAGATGTCGCGGATTTCTTCCAGCTTGTGGCTGATATACAGGATTGCGGTGCCTTCCGACGACAATTGGCGCAGGGTGTGGAACAGTACCTCGACCTCTTGCGGGGTTAGCACCGAGGTGGGTTCGTCCATGATCAGCAGCTTGGGCTCTTGCAGCAGACAGCGGATAATCTCGACGCGCTGACGCTCGCCCGCCGACAAATCACCAACCAGACGTTCAGGATCCAGCGGCAGGCCGTAATCATGGCTAACCTTGGTGATGCGGTCTGATAGTTCGCGGTGTTTGGGCGGGTTTTCCATGCCCAGCGATATGTTTTCAGCAACGGTCAGCGCCTCGAACAGGGAAAAATGCTGGAACACCATCGCCACGCCAGCAGCGCGTGCGGCGCGGGGTTTGGGTGGGGAAAACTTTTCCCCCATCAATGTCATGCTGCCGGCATCGGGCCGCACCAACCCGTAGATCATTTTCACCAAAGTGGATTTGCCAGCGCCATTTTCGCCCAGCAGCGCGTGGACCTCGCCCGCATCAATGCCAAACGATACCTTGTCGTTGGCGATCACGCCCGGATAGGCCTTGGTCAGCCCGTCGATGGTCAGCAATCTGTCGGTCATATTTTCCCCGTCCTTTGTGCGATGCCCATTGTGGATTCTATCTGTGCACGCTCCAGCAATAGCCCGTGTGCGATGCCGACGGCAATCGCTTGTGGTTCTTTGCCAAGGGTAGGGTCGCCGATCGGGCAGGTGATGCGGGCGATTTCGGGTTGCGTATAGCCAAGGGTCTCAAGCCGCGTGCCAAACCTTGCCCATTTGGTTTTGGACCCGATCAGGCCTGCGTATGCAAACTTGCGGTTCAGCAGTTGGTGGCAAATTTCAAGATCAATCGCGTGGTCCATCGTCATGATGAAATGATGCGCATTGTCAGGGGCGTGTTTGACTAGGTCTGCCATATTTGCGGCGGTCAATGTGGTAATATTACTGGGCGGTTGCATTGGCAGTCGCGTCGCTTCGGTATCAATCAGGGTGATGTCGAAATCAAGCAGGGGGGCAACGGTTTGGGCCAAGGCACGACCAACGTGACCAGCGCCGAATATCCAGACGGGCGTGACGGTGCGGCTGACGGTTTCGGCCAGCCATCCTGCGGTTAACGTGGGTGCAATGGGTGTGTTTTGTGCGGCGTAGATACGGCGTTGCAGCAAGGCGGGGACGGTGCTTTTGGCCTTTGCATCGACCGGTCGCACAAAAATGTGGGTGTTCGGTAAGGGCAGATTATCAACGTTGAAACGCTCATAAACCAGCATGACGCTGCCGCCGCAACATTGGCCCAGCGTAGGGCCAAGCGGATGGGTGATGTGCGCGGCTTGCGGGCCTGCATCCAGCATTTCACGGGCGCGTTTGGTGGCCTGATATTCTAGCGCACCACCGCCGATGGTGCCTGATTGTCCGTCATGCCATACCAGCATGGTAGCCCCCGCATCGCGCGGGGCTGACCCTTTGGTGCCTGTGACCAGCACCCGCACCACGTTGCCATGCTCAGACACGCTGTTTGCGATCTCTACCAGCCGGAAACTCATGCGCTGGCCTGTTGGCGCATCACGGCCATAAGGACGCGTTCGGGTGTGGCGGGGGCATCTAGCGACGGGTAGGCATCTCCACAAGCCGCCACAGCATTCGACAGCGCCATCAGCGCGGAAATACCGTGCATGAAGGGCGGCTCGCCCACGGCTTTGGAGCGGTAAATCGTGTCTTCGGTATTTTTACCATCCCACAGGTCGACGTTGAATATATCGGGCCTGTCCGAGCAGGCGGGGATTTTATAGGTTGACGGGGCGTGGGTGCGCAGGCGGCCCGCATCGTCCCAAACCAGCTCTTCCATCGTCAGCCATCCAGCGCCCTGAACGTAAGCCCCTTCGACCTGTCCGATGTCCAGATCAGGGTTTAGCGAGGCCCCCGCGTCATGCAGAATATCGCAACGCAGGATGCGGTTTTCACCGGTCAGGGTGTCGATCACCACTTCGGACACCGAGGCCCCATAGGCGAAATACAGGAAGGGCCGTCCGCGCCCTTTGACCCGGTCCCACTGGATTTTAGGCGTCTTGTAGAACCCTGTGGCCGACAGGCTGATCCGCCCCTCATAGGCCAGTTGCGCGGCCTTGGCGAAGGTGAACTGGCGGCGGCCGACCATGACCATGCCATCGGCAAAACTCACATCGGATACCTTTTTACCGTGCTGGCCTGCCAGAAATTCGGCAATGCGTGCGCGCAGGGTTTCGCAAGCGATCTTGACCGCCATGCCATTCAAATCCGAACCCGAGGATGCGGCGGTAGCCGAGGTGTTCGGCACCTTGGCGGTATCGGTCGCGGTAATCTTGATCGTATCAAGCGTCACACCGAACACCGTTGCGGCCACCTGCGCTACCTTCTGGAACAGCCCTTGCCCCATCTCGGTGCCGCCGTGGTTCAGATGCACCGATCCATCCTGATAGATATGCACCAAGGCCCCCGCTTGATTAAGATGCGTCAGGGTGAAACTAATGCCGAATTTCACTGGCGTTAGCGCGATGCCCTTTTTCAGCACGGGGTTGGCGGCATTCCATTTATCAACCGCTGCGCGCCGTGCCTGATAGTCAGACCGATCAACCAGATCGGCAACTAACTCATGCAGTATAAAATCCTCGACTTGCTGCCCGTACGGTGTTTCCTGCGGCTCATGTTTCTTTTTCGCAGAAATATCCCCTGCGCGGAGCGCATAAAAGTTCTTTTGGCGCACGATCAGCGGATCAAGTCCCAGCTCGCCCGCGATATGGTCCATCACTCGCTCAATTCCCAGCATCCCTTGCGGGCCACCAAAGCCGCGATAGGCGGTGGCTGACTGGGTGTTGGTGCGCAAACGGTGGCTTTCAATCCGAATATCGGGCAGATGATAGGCATTGTCGGCGTGCAGCATGGCACGGTCGGCGACAGGCAGGCTCAGGTCTTGAGACCAACCGCAGCGGGCAAGCTGGGTAAACTGGATGCCGATGATTTTACCGTTGTCATCGTAGCCCGCACTATAGGTAATGCGAAAATCATGGCGCTTGCCGGTGATCACCATGTCATCATCGCGGTCATAACGCATTTTGCACGGCTGGCCTGTTTGGGCCGCGATCACGGCGCAGGCCACAGCCAGCGCGTTGCCCTGACTTTCCTTACCGCCAAACCCGCCGCCCATGCGCCGTGTTTCGACCCGCACGGCATTCATCGGTAGACCCAAAGCATGGGATACTTTGTGCTGGATTTCGGTCGGGTGCTGGGTGCTGGAATGAACCAGCATATCACCGCCCTCTTGCGGGAAAACCAGTGCGGCTTGGCCTTCCAGATAGAAGTGTTCCTGACCGCCCATTTCGATACTGCCCGTCAGGATGTTTGGCGCGTTTTTCATTGCCCCGTCTGCATCCCCTTTGGTCCAGATCACCGGCCCGCCCTCGAACCGGCTGTCGGCGGTCATGGCTGCGTCAATCGTCAGCAGTGCAGGTTTTTCGGCATATTCGATTTGTGCCAGTCGCGCGGCTTTGCGCGCCGCAAGGTGGCTGGTGGCGACCACTAGGAATACTGCTTGGCCGACGTAATGCACTGTGTCTGTCGCCAATAACGGCTCGTCATGTGCCGCGGGTGACACGTCGCAATCATGGTGCAAATCACCCGCTGTCAGCACCGAAAGCACGCCGTCAGCGGCGTGCACTGCACTTAGATCCATCGCGGTGATGTCGCCATGCGCCACGGTGGACAGACCAAAGGCCAGATGCAGGCAGTTCGCGGGTGTCGGGATGTCGTCGATATAGCGCGCTTGGCCGTTTACATGCAGGGGTGCTGCGTCATGGGGCAGGGGCTTGCCAACACTCATGGTGTCACCTCCAACACGTTTGTAGCGGTGCCTTCGCGCTCATGAAACAGGCGGGTCAGCATGTTTCGCGCGGCTTCCAGACGGTAGTCTGCCGAGGCCCGCATATCAGACATCGGGGTGTAATCCTGCGCAAATCCGGCGCGGGCGGCGTTGATGGTTTCTATGGTCCACGGCTGGCCAACCAGGGCGCTTTCAACGTGGGTTGCGCGGGCGGGCGTGCCGGCCATGCCGCCAAATGCGATGCGGGCTGCGGTGATTTTACCTGCCTTAACGGTGATGTTGAAACAGCCACAAACGGCGGAAATATCCTGATCAAAGCGTTTGGACAGTTTGTAACAATGCAGATCATCGGGCTGGCGCGGGATGGTGATGGCCTCCACGAACTCGCCCTCGGTGCGGTCTTGTTTGCCATAAGCGACAAAGAAATCCTCGAGCGGGATTTCGCGGCGCTCCTTACCACGGCGCAAATGCAGCGTGGCGTTTAGCGCGATCAGGGCGGGCGGGCCGTCGCCGATGGGCGATCCGTTGGCGATATTGCCGCCGATGGTGGCGGCGTTGCGGATCTGGGTTGAAGCATAGCGGCGCAGCATGGCGGCGAACGAGGGGTGATGCGTGGCCATCTGGGTTTCAAGATCGGCAATCGTGACACCTGCGCCAATGCGGATTGCATCATCGGTGACGGTGATCTGGGCGATCTCGGTAATACCGTTCAGAAACGCGACATTGGGCAGATCATCCAGCCGTTTGGTCAGCCATAGGCCAACGTCAGTAGCCCCGCCAATCAGCGTGGCGTCGGGGTTGGCCATATACCAGTCAGCCAATGCGCCTGTCGTTGTCGGGGTGTAGGGCGGTGTGGGGCCGGTGAGGGCTGCCAGTGCCGCCCTATCCTCAACCATCCAGTCGGGCACGGGGGTATCTACAACAGCCTCTGCCGCGCGGATGATCGGGGCGTAACCGGTGCAACGGCACAGGTTTCCTGCCAGTTGTTCGTCATGGTTTTTGGCGCCGTTCACGTGACCAACCGCCAGCGACACCACGATGCCCGGTGTGCAAAACCCACATTGCGATCCGTGATGTTTGACCATTGCGTCCTGCACTGGATGTGGGGTGCCGTCGGGGGCGCTGATGCCCTCAATCGTGCGCACGGCTTTGCCATGCAGTTGCGGCAACAACAGGATGCAGGCGTTCAGGGCGCGGGTGCCGTCGGCATCCGTGACCATCACAGTGCAAGCGCCACAATCGCCCTCGTTACAGCCTTCTTTGGTGCCGGTCAGGTGCCTGGTTTCCCGCAGCCAATCCAGTAAAGTGCGGGTCAACGGCTGGCCTGTGACGCGCATAGCTTCTCCGTTTAGAAGAAATACGATGTCAGACATTTGAATTTCCGTGCCGCGTTCTTTTCCACCCTAGCCATTCGCAGGCCCGCTCGATGCGACGTAAAGCGGGGGTGCGACTGTTTGACCACGTTCAAGCAAAGCCGATACGCAACACCAAAGCAATATATTTCTTTATATTACGGCCCATCTACGGTATTCAATTGCATACTGAGAATGGTAAGGCTTTGATATAGTGGATAAGATCATGAAGATTTGCGAATTACATCATGTGCAGTTGGCAATGCCCAAAGGTCAGGAAGAGGCTGCTATCGCGTTTTACGAAGGGCTGTTGGGATTGACCGAGGTGGCAAAGCCGCCGATTCTGGCCACAAGGGGTGGCGTGTGGTTTGAGCGCGGTGAGGTGCGGCTGCATCTGGGTGTCGAGGATGATTTCCGGCCCGCCCGCAAAGCACATCCGGCGTTTGAGGTGGACGGGGTTGTAGATCTTTTGGCGTATCTGGAGGCTGAAGGTGTCGAGGTGGTGCGGGACGCAAACCTGCCGGGGTATGTGCGGGGCTATGTGGAAGACCCGTTTGGCAACCGGATTGAATTGCTGGAGCAGATTACAGGCGGTTAACGGTTTTCAAACCTCGCCACACTGGCTAGGTTCATCAAATGTCTGATCCCCGATTCATCCATTTGCGTGTCCACAGCCAGTATTCCCTGCTGGAAGGGGCTGTGCCTGTCAAAAAACTGATGGGGCTTGTCGAAAAACACAACATGCCCGCCGTGGCGCTGACCGACACTAACAATATGTTTGCGGCACTCGAATTTTCGGTCACGGCGCTAGACGCAGGGGTGCAGCCGATTGTTGGATGCCAAGTGGATTTCACCTATGATCCGGCAGAGGTCGGTGAAAAGCCGCGCGCACCTGCGGGGCTGGTATTATTGGCTCAAAACGAGCAGGGCTATCTGAACCTGATGAAGTTGAATTCCTGTCTGTATCTGGAAGCGGACGGGCAATTGCCGCAGGTTTCTACCGATGATCTGGTGCAGTATTCAGAAGGGTTGATTTGCCTGACAGGGGGGGCGGAAGGTCCGTTTGGGCGATTGCTGTTGACGGCCCAACGCCCCAAAGCGCAAGCCCTGATGAAGCGGCTGGCGACGATATTCCCTGACCGTTTGTACGTAGAACTACAGCGCCACCCCGGCGAGGGCGGGCAATGCACCGAGGCGGAACGCACCAGTGAACGGGCCTTGATCGAGATGGCATACGCGATGGATTTGCCGCTGGTGGCGACCAATGATGTTTATTTCCCAAGAACCGAAATGTATGAAGCGCATGATGCGTTGTTGTGCATTGCGGACGGTGCCTATGTGGACCAGCAGGAACCCCGCCGCCGCCTGACACCGCAGCATTATTTCAAATCCCAAGAGGAAATGGTGACGCTGTTCGCCGACCTGCCCGAGGCCGTGGCCAACACCGTTGAAATCGCCAAACGCTGCGCTTTTGCCACCTACCGTCGCGACCCGATCCTGCCGAAATTTGCCGATGACGAAGTGGTTGAACTGCGCCGTCAGGCCGAAGCGGGACTGAAGGAGCGCCTTGCGGTGATCCCCCATTCCGCCGAAGTTTCGGAATACGAGGCGCGGCTGGATTTTGAGCTGGGCATCATTGAGGGCATGGGGTTCCCCGGGTATTTCCTGATCGTGGCCGATTTCATTAAATACGCTATTGATGAAAACATTCCTGTTGGGCCGGGCCGTGGGTCTGGTGCGGGCTCGCTAGTGGCCTATTCGTTGAAAATCACCGACCTTGATCCGCTGCGCTATAACCTGCTGTTTGAGCGGTTCCTGAACCCCGAACGGGTGTCGATGCCCGATTTCGATATCGACTTTTGTATGGATCGGCGCGAAGAGGTGATCCGTTATGTGCAGGAGAAATATGGACGCGACAAGGTGGGGCAGATCATCACCTTTGGCGCGCTTTTGTCCAAGGCCGCGGTGCGCGATATTGGCCGCGTTTTGCAGATGCCCTATGGACAGGTTGACCGTCTGAGTAAGCTGATCCCTGTTGAAGGGGTCAAGCCGGTTTCGATCGAAAAGGCATTGGCAGATGAGCCGCGTCTGCGCGAGGAAGCCAAGGCCGAAGAGGTGGTCGCGCGGCTGCTGAATTATGGCCAACAGGTCGAGGGGTTGTTGCGTAATGCTTCCACCCACGCTGCCGGTGTGGTGATCGGGGATCGCCCGATTGATGAATTGGTGCCGTTGTATCAAGACCCGCGTTCCGACATGCCCGCAACCCAGTTCAACATGAAATGGGTCGAGCAGGCCGGGCTGGTCAAGTTCGACTTTTTGGGCCTTAAAACCCTAACGGTGATTCAGAACGCGCTGGACCTGTTGAAACTGCGCGGCGTTAACATCGATATCGGGCAAATCCCGCTGGACGACGAGGCGACCTACAAGCTCTACGCCTCGGCCAAAACCGTGGCTGTGTTTCAGGTGGAATCCAGCGGTATGATGGACGCGCTAAAGCGGATGAAACCGACCTGCATCGAGGACATCGTGGCGCTGGTGGCGTTGTATCGCCCCGGTCCGATGGAAAATATTCCGACCTATTGCGAGGTCAAGAACGGGCTGCGCGAACGCGAGTCCGTGCATCCGCTGATTGATCACCTGCTGGAAGAAACCCAAGGCATTATCGTCTATCAGGAGCAGGTGATGCAGATCGCTCAGGTGATGGCCGGGTATTCGCTGGGCGGCGCTGATCTGTTGCGCCGTGCGATGGGTAAAAAGATCGCCGAGGAAATGGCCAAGGAGCGGCCCAAGTTTGAAAAAGGCGCCATGGAAAACGGCGTCGACAAGAAGAAAGCCAGCGAGGTTTTCGATCTGTTGGAAAAATTCGCCAACTACGGGTTCAACAAATCCCACGCGGCGGCCTATGCGGTGGTCAGCTATCAAACTGGTTATCTAAAGGCGAATTATCCGGTCGAATTTATGGCCGGAGTGATGAACTGCGATATCCATCTGACCGACAAGTTGGGCGTTTATAAAGAAGAGATTACCAAGGGGCTGGAGCTGTAGATTGTGCTGCCTTGCGTGAATGCCTCGGAGGCGATGTTCAGTGTGGCGGATGGCAAGGTGGTTTACGGGCTTGGCGGTCTTAAAAACGTCGGGGTCGAAGCGATGCGCCTGATCGTTGAGGCGCGGGGCGAAACTGCATTCGCCACATTGTTCGATTTCGCGCGACGGGTGGATATGAAACGCGTCGGCAAACGCCCACTGGAAATGCTGGCCCGCGCGGGTGCCTTTGACGTGCTGGATCGCAATCGTGCGCGGGTGTTTGGCAGTCTGGAGCCTTTAGTGTCCTATTCCGCGGCGATCCACGAGCAACGCAACTCTAATCAGGTTTCGCTGTTTGGCGAAGCAGGCGATGATTTACCCGAGCCACGGCTGATTAAGGTCGAGGATTGGTTGCCCAATGAACGGCTGTCCGAAGAGCATAAGGCAGTTGGGTTTTACCTGTCGGGTCACCCGCTGGACGATTACATGGTGCCGCTCAAACGCAAGGGCGTGATGACGCTGTCCGAGGTTGAACGCAAAGCCGAGATGGGCGCATGTATGGTTAAAATGGCGGGGGCCGTGGCCAGTAAACAGGAACGTAAATCGGCACGGGGCAACCGGTTTGCCTTTGTGCAATTGTCTGACCCGACTGGATTGTATGAGGTGACGGTGTTTTCCGACACGCTGGAAGCCGCGCGCGATTTGCTGGATGCGGGCAACAGCGTGGTTCTGACCGTCGAGGCGACAATGGAGAGCGAGCAGTTGAAACTGTTGGCGCGCGGGGTTCAAGCGGTAGATGGGGTGGCCGCCGAAGCCGGATCAATGGGATTGCGGGTGTTCGTCGAGAGCGCCGAGGCGGTGGCGTCTGTGGCGTCTGTTCTGGATCGGGCGGTCAAGGATGGCACATCACGCAGCGGCGGGCCGGTGGTTTTCTGCCTAACTGACGCCGCCCTGCCAGGAGAGGTTGAGATTTCGCTGGCAAAGGATTATCCGGTAAACCCACAGATCAAAGGGGCAATCAAAAGCCTTGGTGGTGTGGTGACGGTAGAGGAATTCTAGCAAATGCGGATTGGTATTTTCATATTGGCCCTGATTGGCCTTGCTGGTTGTCTGGGGCCGGTTGACCTGCCGTTACTGTCAGATGTGGAACTGGCCGAGGGGGCACCAGAAAGCGGGCTTGTAGCACCGGATGCCGCGGCCCCGAACACTGTGCTGGAAGAATTGCAAAGCGTCGAGAGTGTGCCTGAGATTTCGGCTGAACAGGCTGTGGTGACCGAGCCTGTAAAACCGCGCCGTGGATTTGCGGCGTTGTTCGGGCGGCGGGCAAAGCCTGCCCAGGAGACTGCGCCGAACGTGGTTGAGGAACCCGCCATTGCCGAGGGTGTTGCAGCTACCGCGCCACAAGCCGTTGGTGTTGCTAGCGACGAAACCGTTGCTGTGGCCCCGACAGAAGCCGATGAAAACGTGGTGGTTGCCTTAGCCGAGCCACAAGAAGTTATGCAACCGCGTCGCAAACGCAACGGGCTGTTCGGTCCACGCCGCGCCAAACCCAGCCAGTTCCCACAAGTTGCACCGGGTGTGGTTCTGCCATATGGCCAGATTGGTCTTGCTTGCGGTATCCGTGGCAATGCGCTGGGCAAGGAGGTGGACCGCTTTCCCGAACGTGGCAAAGGTTATAAATTATACGACAGCAACCCATCAACAACCGGCCCGCGCACGCATTTTATTACCGGTTTCAAAGACGGCTGCCCGCGCCAGTTTACGGCCTCGCTTGCGTTGCTGGATTCACCCATTCTACATGAACAGCTTCTTTCAGTCGAGAGCAGCGGCGCCCAACACTCGACCGCCGCCGACATTGCCTTTCAAAAATTCAGAGCCAAGGCTTGCCGGACGGGCCCAGGCAAGGCCTGCCCAGAAAAGCGCATTGGCGAGATGGAAAAAACAATGGCTTTTGTGACGACCTATGAGCGGTTCGGTGGCAATGCCAACTGGACCGAAATATTGCTGCACAACGGGGAGATTGCAGCCAATTCGGTGCAAACCCCGTAAAAGCGCTACCAATGTGGCGGGCGTTGATCGCCTAGGGTCACGCTGCCGCCTGCATCCGCCTCGCGGCTGGCTTCGCGCTCCATCAGCATACGCACGCGATTGGTCAGAAGGGCGAGTTCACCCTCTTGGCGGGCGATGATATCCGACAGGTCATCGACTACGCGGGTCAGGTGGGCGATTTGTTCTTCCAACGGGTTGATTTGATTATTGCTCATGGGTCCTGTGTTACATGCCAATCGGGGGTAAAAACAAGGGTGTGATTGATTGAAGTCATTGACCCGGTGGTGCCCATTTGACAGGCTGGCGTCAGGAATTTCAACGTTATGAAGGGCGGGAAAATGAACACTGTAACAATCCTTAAAATCTGCGCTGCTGCAGCCGTTGCGGTGGCAATCACCGCACCCGCAATCTGGGCCTATTCCGGTGAAAACTATGTGGTGTGTAACCTGAACCCGAATGGCGATAATTTTCTGGCATTGCGCACTTGTGGGTCAACCAAATGCAACATGACCCATAAACTGGGACCGAATACATTTTTGCTAACGATGGAGCCGACAGCCGAAAACAATTGGCGCGAAGTGATCGTGTTGGACGGGCTTCAGGATGACAGCTATTCCGGCGCATCGGGTTGGGTGTACGACAAATATATCTGCGAGGTCAGCTATTAATTTCTGGATGATCGCTGTGGCGATTGCAGCTATGATGCCTGCAATCGCCACCGCCCATTCGGGCGAGTCCTATGTGGTGTGTAATCTGGACCCGAACGGTGATCATTTTCTAGCGTTGCGGGCCTGCGGCGCAACAAAATGCGAGATGCTGATGAAACTGGGGCCGAACGTCGGCCTGTTGGCGATTGAGCCCTATTCCGGCAGCCGATGGCGTGAGGTGACGGTGCGCAGTGGCGCGCTGATGTTGCCGATTGGCCCAGATGGCTGGGTCTATGACAAATATATCTGCGAAGTGGCGGACTAAACCCACGCCCGCCTTGCCCCCAATCGCCCCTTTGGGTAAACGCATCACGCAAGATAACCCGCAAGATAGCCCAAAGGGACCCGTCATGGCCAAAGTGAAAAAACAGCCCCGCCCAAAGGCGCTCCCGCCCAAAGGCTTTCGTGATTATTTCGGTGAAGAGATTGCCGAGCGCAAAGCGATGCTGGATGCGATTGCGGCTGTGTATCATCAATACGGGTTCGAGGCGCTGGAATCAGCGGCGGTGGAAACCGTCGAGGCGCTGGGCAAATTCCTGCCCGATGTGGATCGCCCGAATGAAGGCGTGTTTGCATGGCAAGAGGATGAAAAGGACTGGCTGGCGTTGCGGTATGACCTGACGGCGCCATTGGCACGGGTTTATGCGCAGCACCGCAATGATTTGCCGTCGCCCTATCGGCGCTTTGCGATGGGCCCGGTTTGGCGCAATGAAAAGCCGGGGCCGGGGCGGTTTCGGCAGTTTTATCAATGCGATGCGGATACTGTGGGTTCGGCAAGCATGGCGGCGGACGCCGAGATTTGCGCGATGCTGGCGGATACGCTCGAGGTGGTTGGCATTCCGCGTGGTGACTACATAATTCGTGTGAACAACCGCAAGGTTTTGGATGGGGTGATGGAGGTGGCTGGCGTGCTGGATCCGTCTGATCCCGATAAATTCGCCCATGAGCGCGGTATTGTTTTGCGTGCGATTGATAAGTTGGACCGGCTGGGGCCGGATGGTGTGCGTGCGCTGTTGGGTGAGGGGCGCAAGGACGAAAGCGGCGATTATACGGATGGTGCGGGTATGGCTGCGGATCAGGCCGAGGTTGTCATGGGTTTCATGGCGGCCAAGGACCAGGATGGTGCAACCACGGTTGCGCGCCTGCGTGAACTGGTTGGCGCGTCGGTTGTTGGCAACGAGGGTGTGGACGAGCTGGAAACCATCGTCGAGTTGCTCACGGCCCAAGGATATGGCCCTGACCGCATCGTCATTGACCCTTCCGTGGTGCGTGGTCTTGGCTATTACACCGGACCCGTTTACGAGGCCGAACTGACGTTCGAGATCACCGACGAGAAGGGGCGCAAACAGCAGTTCGGCTCGGTCGCGGGTGGCGGGCGGTACGATGATCTGGTTAAGCGGTTCACCGGACAAGCGGTGCCTGCAACGGGTATTTCCATTGGCGTGGATCGTTTGCTTGCAGCACTGCGGGCCAAGGGGCGCGGTGTGGCTAAATCCGTTGGCCCTGTGGTGGTGACGGTGATGGACCGCGACCGGATGGCGGATTATCAGACAATGGTGGCTGAACTGCGGGGCGCGGGGATCCGTGCCGAGGTTTATCTGGGTAACCCAAAGAATTTTGGCAACCAGTTGAAGTATGCCGACAAGCGGGCATCCCCCGTGGCGGTGATAGAGGGTGGTGACGAGCATGAGCGCGGCGTTGTGCAGATCAAGGACTTGATCCTAGGCGCGAAGATTGCCGAGAACGCCACGCTTGAGGAATGGAAATCCTTGCCCTCGCAATACGAAGTTCCGCGCACAGAGCTGGTGGCCAAGGTGCGCGAAATCATAGCGCTACACGAGGCAGAGTGATGACACCCAAAGCCGATACACGCTATGAGGCGTCGCGTCTGTTGGGCTTCTTTGAAGCCAATGGTGCGCTGGCCGTTGAAACCGATATCCTGCAACCCGCCGAGGTGTTGCTGGACCTCTATGGCGAGGACATCCGTGCGCGGGCTTATGTGACGTCGGACGCGTTGCGGGGTGAACAAATGTTGCGGCCCGATTTTACTGTGCCCGTGGTGCAAATGCATATGGAGCACGGGGCCGAACCTGCGCGATATGCGTATGCGGGCGAGGTGTTTCGCCGTCAGGAAGAGGACATTACACGGCCCAGCGAATTCATGCAGGTCGGCTACGAGGTGTTTGACCGCGAGAACCCTGCGGCAGCGGATGCCGAGGTGTTTGCCCTGTTCAAAGAGGTGTTGGCACCTTTGGGATTGCGGGTTGCAACCGGCGACATGGGCATTCTGATGGCGGCGGTGCGGGGGCTGTCAACGACGGACCGGCGCAAGGCAGCGTTATTGCGCCACATTTGGCGACCAAAGCGGTTTCGGGCGTTGTTGGAACGGTTCGGCGGCAAGGTGAAAGTGCCAGCGGCGCGGGCGGCTTTGTTGGCGTCCGAGGATGCGTTGGCAGATGCAGCACCATTCAACGGGTTGCGCAGCAGAGGCGAGATAGAAGCGCGGATCACAGCCCTGAAAGCTGACGCCGCACAGCCGCCAATTTCCGATGGTGAGGCCGCAATTCTGGACGACATCCTGAGTTTAAGGGAAAAGGCGCCGATGGTGTTGGAACGGCTGCGCGATATTGCAGTTGACCTGCCTGCAATCACACCAGCGGTTGAAATGATGGACGCCCGCCTGACTGCGATGACGTCGCGCGGTGTGGATGTGGATGCACTGGATTTTGAAGGCTCATACGGGCGCACTTCGCTGGAATATTACGACGGGTTTGTGTTTGGTTTTTACGCTGAAGCGCGGCCTGATTTACCTGCTGTCGCGTCAGGTGGACGATACGATGCACTGACCCGCGTGCTGGGGCAGGGGCGCAGTATTCCGGCTGTGGGCGGGGTGATCCGGCCTGAACTGGTGTTGGCGCTGGGGGATCGGACATGACTGTGAAATTGGGCGTGCCCTCCAAGGGGCGGTTGATGGAAAAGACGTTTGGCTGGTTTGGCAAACGCGGCATTGGGCTGCGGCGCACGGGATCAGACCGCGAGTATGCGGCGGCGGTGGACGGGGTCGAGGGCGTTGAACTGGTGCTGCTTTCGGCTGGCGAAATCCCGCGTGAACTGGCGGCGGGGCGCATCCATTTGGGCGTGACTGGTTCCGATCTGGTGCGCGAAAAACTGGCGGCGTGGGATGCCCAGGTTGATGAGGTGCAGTTGATGGGGTTTGGCCATGCCGACTTGATCATTGCGGTGCCCAAATGCTGGGTCGATGTGGATACTTTGGATGATCTGGATGCAGCGGCGGCGGCGTTTCGTAAGGTGCATGGGTTCCGGATGCGGGTGGCCACGAAATACCACCGATTGGTGCGGGAATTTTTGCGCGACAACGGGGTTGCGGATTATCAGTTGGTGGATAGCCAAGGGGCGACCGAGGGCACGGTGAAGAATGAAACTGCCGAGGCTGTGGCGGATATTACATCCAGCGGCGAGACGTTGCGGGCGAACCATTTGAAGCTGCTATCGGACGGGTTGGTGCATAAATCGCAGGCGACTTTGTTCCGGTCCCGAAAGGCGGTGCTGTCAGATCAGGACCGTGTAGCGCTGGCGGCAATGCTGGAAAAATTGGCCTGAAGGGGTTTTTAGATGGAAGAGCAACGCGAGCAGGTGATTTTTGACGAGGAGATTAACCGGCGCGAGGTTCCGGCGCTAAAAATGCATAAAATGGTGCTGGGCGAAGGCGGCGAGGGGCTGTTTGCCGCTGGGGTTGCCGACATGGATTTCAAGGCGCCGGACGTGGTGCTGGCGGCGATGCAAAAGCGGCTGGAACACGGTGTTTTCGGCTATGAGGCGATGCCTGACGGGTTGATGCCTGCGCTGTGCGATTGGCAGAAGAAGCGGCACGGCTGGACGTTGGATGCCGCACATATTTTGCGCGCGCCAAATGTGCTGAATATCTTGGCGATTGCGGCGTCTTTGTTTACGCAAGCGGGTGACGGGGTGATCGTGCAGCCACCGGTGTTTTTCGATTTTTATGACATTCTGGAAGAGAATGGGCTGCGTTTGATTTCCAACCCGCTAATCCTGAAGGATGGTCGATATACGATTGATTTCAACGGGTTGGATCGGTTGGCAGCTGACCCAAAGGTCAAGATGATCTATCTGTGTAATCCGCATAATCCGGTTGGGCGGGTCTGGAAGCGCGAAGAATTACTACGGTTGGGTGATATCTGTGCGCAGAACGGGGTGCTAGTGGTTTCGGATGAAATTCACGGGGATATGACGTTTGAAGGCCATGATTACACACCGTTTGCAGCACTGGGTGAAACATATGCAAACAACGCGATTATCGCGCTTTCACCGGCTAAAAGTTTTAATATAGCGGCCTGCTGTTCGGCCTTTACCGTGATCGCGGATAAGGTGAAGCGTAAGGCGTTTCAGGTGGAAAATAGCCGCCTGACCGTCAATAAAAACAACAGCTTTGCGTCGGTGGCGATGCTGGCCGCTTACCGCGATGGCGGGCCGTGGTTGGACGATGTTCGGCAGTATCTGGCGGGCAATCTGGCGCTGGTGCGGGAAAGGCTGGCGGGAATTAAGGGCGTTGAATTAATCGAGCCTGAAGGCACGTTTCTGGCGTGGCTGGATTTTCGCGCACTGGGTCTGGAACCGATAGAACTAACCGCGTTTTTGCGCGAAAAAGCGGGGTGGGCGGTGACGCGTGGGCAGGCGTTTGGGGTTGAGGGCGAGGGGTTCGCACGGCTGAATATCGCCTGCACCAGAGCGCGGCTAAAGGTGGCGCTGGAGCAGTTGACCGTGGCGATTGGTTAATGGAACGGACGCGGGAGGGCACGATATTTACCGGAACGCGCGAATCAACCTGTTAACACAGGGATTTTGACCAAAATGGCGGATATGAATTGCATATGATTTCCATATGAATCCCATATGAGGAAAATCACCCATTAGCTTGGTTAACAGCGCGCACGGTGCGAAATGTTAAGCAATCAACGCTGGTCTAACGCACGCCGATTTCTGCCAGTGCTGTCATCAATTCATGCGGCAATTCATCAAGGGCTTCGTGCCCACGCGCCAGATCGGCGGGGCTGTCGGCGCATTGCATGTAACGCCAGCCCTGAAACGGGCGGCGCACGGCGGCTTGGGTGCGGATGATTTCGGGGTCCATGACGATAGCGCAACGCCGGATGCCATCCTCGCCGATCACCTCGTCCAGTTGCAACACGGTTTGGCGAGCCTGAATAACGCCTTTGATCACCCAATAGAGCGACCCACCATTCAGCAGTTCGGCTTCGCGCCGTGGCCACATGCGGGTGACATGGCGAGTCGGGCCGGTGATGCCCCGCGCCCGTTGGGCCGCACGGTGTGCTTCAAGATGCTCGACCGAGTCGATCCCGACACATAGTTTTACCATATTTATGGTCTTGGTCACCTATCACCCCCAAGATGTGCTATACTGCGACTCACACCATCATAGGGCATAAGGCGCGGATGGCAATTGACCGGACGCAAACTTGCGCCTATTCTGATACGCCTTGCTGCCACTTTTAGGATTCCTGCCATGAGTCGTTTTACCGCGCCAATCGCCGAACAAATCTGGGATATGAAGTATCGCCTGAAGGATCAGGATGGCGCGGTTGCGGATACAACCGTCGAGGATACTTGGCGCCGGATTGCGCGGGCGTTGGCCGAGCCGGATGGCGGCAAGCACGAAGAAGAGTTTTATGCGGCATTGGAGGATTTCAAATTCCTACCAGCAGGCCGGATCACGGCGGGTGCGGGCACGGGCCGCGCGGTGACGCTGTTTAACTGCTTTGTGATGGGCACAATTCCCGACAGCATGGGCGGCATTTTCGAGATGTTGAAAGAGGCGGCCCTGACCATGCAGCAGGGCGGTGGCATCGGTTATGATTTTTCCACCATCCGGCCCAAGGGCGCTGGAGTGATTGGCGTAGCGGCGGATGCGTCGGGGCCGATTTCATTCATGGATGTGTGGGATGCGATGTGCCGCACGATCATGTCGGCGGGCAGCCGCCGCGGCGCGATGATGGCGACGATGCGCTGTGATCATCCGGATGTCGAGGATTTCATCACCGCCAAACAGGATCCGGCGCGGTTGCGGATGTTCAATCTGTCGGTGCTGATTACCGATGATTTCATGGAGGCGGTGAAGGCGGATGGCCCATGGGAGTTAAAGTTTGGCGATACGGTATATCGCACCCTGAATGCGCGTGATCTGTGGAACAAGATCATCCAGTCGACCTATGATTTCGCAGAACCCGGGGTTATTTTCATCGACCGGATCAACGCGATGAACAACCTGTCTTATTGCGAAACTATTGCGGCGACCAACCCGTGCGGTGAGCAGCCTTTGCCACCTTACGGGGCGTGTTTGCTGGGGTCGGTGAACCTTGCGCGGATGGTGAATGATCCGTTTGGCGATGCGGCTGAACTGGACGCGGCGGGACTGGATGCGCTGGTGGCCACGGCGGTTCGGATGATGGACAATGTGGTTGATTCCAGCCGCTTCCCGCTGGAGGCCCAAGCACAAGAGGCCCACGCCAAGCGGCGGATCGGGCTGGGGGTGACTGGGTTGGCGGATGCGCTGTTGATGGTTGGTTTGCGCTATGGATCAGACGAGGCCGCAGCCCAGACCGAGGCGTGGATGAAGCAGATCGCGCGCGCCGCTTATCTGGCGTCGGTCGAGTTGGCCAAGGAAAAGGGCGCGTTCCCGTTGTTTGATGCCGAGAAGTATCTGGCAAGCGGGGCGATGCAGAATATGGACGCGGATGTGCGCGAAGCCATTCGTGAGCACGGCATTCGCAACGCCTTGCTGACGTCGGTCGCACCGACCGGCACCATCAGCCTATATGCGGGCAATGTCAGTTCGGGCATCGAGCCGGTGTTTGCCTATGCCTACACCCGCAAGGTTCTGCAAAATGACGGCACACGGAGCGAGGAAGAAGTCGTCGATTACGCGGTGCAATTGTGGCGCGAGAAATTTGGCGATGTGGAATTGCCAGAACATTTTGTAAACGCCCAGACGCTGGCTCCGCTGGATCACGTAAAGATGCAAGCGGCGGCGCAGAAATGGATTGATAGCTCGATTTCCAAAACCATCAACTGCCCTGTCGATATTAGTTTTGAGGACTTTAAAAACGTCTATATGGCCGCGTGGGATAGCGGATGTAAGGGCTGCACGACCTATCGGCCCAATGATGTGACTGGATCGGTTCTGACGGTCAGTGAGGCGTCGGATTCGGTACCCGAAGCGGAAACCGGTGCAGATGTGGTTTACCTGTCCGAGCCGCTGGATCGGCCAAAGGCGCTGGAGGGCAGCACCTATAAGCTGAAGTGGCCCGACAGCGAGCACGCGATTTACATCACAGTGAATGATCTGGTGATCAACGGTCATCGCCGGCCATTCGAGGTGTTCATCAACTCTAAAAACATGGAGCATTTTGCATGGACCGTGGCGCTGACGCGGATGATCTCTGCGGTGTTCCGGCGTGGTGGGGATGTGAGTTTTGTGGTTGAGGAACTAAAGGCGGTGTTCGATCCGCGTGGTGGTGCGTGGATGGAGGGCAAATACATCCCGTCCATTCTGGCCGCCATAGGTGGTGTGATTGAGCGCCACATGATCCATATTGGGTTTATCGAGGGCGAAGGTATGGGGCTAAAAAACGATCCGCAAGCGCAGGTGGTTAATCTGGATACCCCGCGGGGTGCGGCCTGTCCGAAATGCGGTGATTATGGCTTGCGGATGATCGAGGGTTGTATGACCTGTGGCAGTTGCGGCCACAGCAAATGTGGCTAACCTGATCGGGGCACAAAATGATTTCAGACAACACCACCCATGACGCCGAAGAAGACGTGCGCAACCGTGATATCAAAATCTATGTGAACGGTGATATTGTGCATCGGGATCAGGCCGTGGTTTCGGTTTATGATAGCGGTTTCATGCTGGGCGATGGCATGTGGGAGGGGATGCGGATTTACAATGGTAAATGGGCGTTCTTTGACGAGCACATGGACAGGTTTTTCAGCAGTTGTAAGGCCGTGTCGCTGGATGTTGGGATGGATCGGGCAGGCATATTGGATGCCTTGAACCGCACCGCTGCCGCCAATGGTATCACCGATGATGCGCATTGCCGATTGATGCTGACGCGCGGGGTTAAGGTGAAGCCGTTTCAGCATCCGTCGCTGTCGCGCAGTGGCCCGACGCTGGTAATCATCGTCGAGCATTCCAAACCTGTGGACCGTTTGCAATCGCGCGGCATTACGCTGGCCACCGTGCCACAAGTGCGCGGATTGCCGATGAGTCAGGACGCAAAATATAACAGCCATTCCAAGTTGAACTGCGTGATTGCCTGTCTTCAGGCCGAGCAGGCGGGGGCCGATGAGGGGTTGATGTTGGACCCGCACGGATTTGTGAATACCACCAACGCCTGCAACTTTTTCATTGTGCGGCGCGGAGCGGTTTGGACCTCGACGGGGGATTATTGCATGAACGGAGTGACGCGGCAAAAGGTGATTGACCTGTGCCGTGCCAACGACATTCCGGTGTTCGAGCGTAACTTTTCCTTGGTGGATGCGTATGGTGCCGACGAGGCGTTTTTAACGGGCACTTTCGGTGCCCAGACCCCTGTTGCCAGTATTGATGGGAAAGAGATCGGGGATGGCGAACGCCCTGTAACGGCCCGCATTCAGGCCCTATACAAAGACCTGATTGAGCGAGACATCAGCGGGGCGTAGCCGCCGTTATTTTGCGTAAGCCACAGCTGGCAGCCAAGTGGTCATTTCGGGGAAGTAGAACACCACCAACAGCCCCAGGATTTGCAACAATACAAACGGGATGATGCCCTTGTAGATGTGCAGCAGGTTGATGTCCGGTGGGCAGACGCCTTTTAGATAAAACAGCGCAAATCCGACTGGCGGGGTTAAGAACGAGGTTTGCAGCGTCACCGCCACCAATATGGCAAACCAGACCACGGATGGGTTATCAACGGTGCCGTAGCCTTCGACCGGAATGTTCAGTCCGACAATCACCGGCAGCATCAATGGCATGATGATCAGGGTGATTTCGATCCAGTCCAGCAAAAAGCCCAACAGAAAGATGATGAACAGGATAAAGGCGATGACCATATAGGGGTTGTCGAACGATCCTAGCACCAGATGCTCGATGATTTCGTCACCACCAAAACGGCGCAGGATCAGGGCGAAAAAGTTGGCCGCGATAAAGATACCGGCGATATAACCCGCTGTATTCAGGGTTTGGCGCATCACATCCTTGAAGACCTTGAAATTCAGGTTCCGCGCTGCGGCGGCCAAAAAGGTTGCGCCCAGTGCGCCCAGACCAGAGGCCTCGGTCGGGGTGGCCAGACCGAAGAAGATCGAGCCAAGCACCAGCAGGATCAGGCCCATTGGCGGCACGACGGATTTACCGACATCCAGCAGGGCTTTCACCGTGACCGGTTCGTGATCATCGGGAATAGGCATGGATTTAGGCGATATCAGGCCATAGGCGATGATGTAGATGATATAGAGCCCGCCCAGCAGCAAGCCGGGGAACAACGCGCCCATGAACAGATCGCCCAGACTGATGGCCAGCTGGTCCGACATGATCACCAGCATGATCGACGGGGGGATCAGAATGCCCAATGTGCCGGATGCGGCAATGGTGCCGGTGGCAATCGGTTTGGCGTATCCTTGCTCCATCATCGCGGGGATTCCCATGACGCCGAGCAACACAACCGAGGCGCCGATCACGCCGGTTGAAGCGGCCAGAATGATGCCGATCAGCATCACAGACAGGGCCAGCCCGCCCTTAAGCGCGCCGAAAAGCACCTGCATGGATTTCATCATCTTTTGCGCCACGCCGGACTGGTCCAGCATCAGCCCCATGTAGATAAACATCGGCAGGGCCACCAGAACGGGGTTTTTGATGATATTGCCAAAGAACCGCCCGCCCGCCAACGACAGTTTGTTGTAGTTGATGCCGGTGCGGCTGAATTCGATGTATTCGTTGATGGCCGCGCGGTTCGGGTCAAGGATAGCCATGCCGATCATGGCAAACAGCAGGCTGACGCCAACCAGCGCATAAACCACAGGGATGCCGCGAAACAACATTACGATGAACACGGCGAACATCGCCAGAACCATCCATTGGTTCAGGTCCATGACCACGCCGAGTATTGAGAGTAATTCCATGGTATCAGGCTTTCGATGAGGTGCGGCGGGTCAGGATATAGCTGCCAGCCGCGAGGATCAGAACAACAGCAAGGCCATACCAGATGGTGGGTTCCAACAGGGGCTCTTTGCCAATACGGCGCGGGTTCAAATCGGGGTTTGTCAGGTGTGTGATCCACCACAAGGCGTAATAAACGGCCCGTTCGGCGATGAACCAAGCAGTCGGGAACGCCGCCAAAAGCAGGCTCCAGAGTGCGGGTTTTTTCAGGATGGACAGGTTGCGGTAAAGCGCTGCAAAGGCTGCGATGATTGATGCGAGGAACAAGAACGGCAGCAGGGCTTTCAGCCAGTATAACCCGTGCAACCCGTTCGGGCTGTCTGATCCTTCGCCCGAGCGCCAAGAGGCAGCGCCGTAATGGATCAGGATATCGGTCATCATCACCAGAAATGGCAGGAGACACCAGCCAAGGGCGACCAATTCAATCCTTGCCTTCTTTTCAGGGGGGAAATTAGCGTGGAAAATATCGACGCGAACGTGGCTATCGGTGGTGATGGCGTAACCGAACCCAACCATCAGGGCGACACCGTATATCCACCATTGCGCATCATCCAGCCAAGCCTGATTGTGGCCAGCCTTGCGTAGGAAAACCTGAGCGACAATCGCGATCATCAGGACGGGAAACAGCCAAGCGGCGATATTGCCGATGCCAATCATCAACCGGTCGCCCCACAGATGTGTCTCGCGGCCGCGCTCGCCCGGATCGGAAATTTCGGCGACGTGGTCGATGCTATCTGCGGAAACGTGATGAATTGTGTCTGAATAATCTTGCGTCATTCAGAAGCCCTCCCCAAAGCATATGTAAACGGCGGCCATATTGGTATGGCCGCCGCACGTTTTTTGGCGCGTTATATTAGCGCTTCATGTAGATGTTGGAGGACCAGACTTTGTAGCCTTTGCGGTATTCCTGCAGGTCAGCCCAGACCTCTTGGAAGAAAGGATCGTCAGCGGCCAATTCGCCCACAACTTCGTCCCATGCGCCAGAGAAAGCATCCAGCATCTCTGGGCTCCACTGTTTGATGATCACGCCGTTTTCTTCGGTGGCTTTGACCATTGCGGCATAGTTTGTGGCTTCGCCTTCGGCCAATGTTGTGGTGACGTTTGCCAGACAAGCAACCTCGATCTGTTTTTGTGCTGTTTCAGGCAAGCCGTCCCAGACGTCTTTGTTGACCAGCAGTTCAAACAGGGTCGAGGGCTGGTGCCAGCCGGGGAAGTAGTTGTATTTGGCGATCTTGTGAAAGCCCAGACGCGCATCAATCCGCGGCATCGAGAATTCCGTCGCATCAATCGCGCCACGTTCAAGGGCCGGGAAAATGTCGGACGCGCCCAGCAGGGACGTGGAGACGCCCAGTTTTTCCATGGCTTTGGCACCCAGACCGAAGAAACGCATGTTCAGACCTTTAAGGTCATCAACAGTGTTGATTTCGTTTTTGAACCAGCCGGATGTTTCCGGTGCGATCACGCCGCAAGGTGTGACGTGAACGTTATAGCCGTTGTCGTCATACATTTGCTGCCAGTATTTGGCACCGTCATCATACAGGATCCAGCCCAGAAATTCACCCGCTTCGGGACCGAATGGCACAGCCGCAAACAGCGATGCTGCGTTCATTTTGCCCTGCCAGTAACCGGCAGTCTGGAACCCCGCATCAACGGAGCCGTCAGAAACAGCGTCCAGCGCTTCCAGTGCAGGCACAAGTTTGCCCGGGTCAAAGTGCTGGAATTCAACCTCGGTGGAAATTCCGTTGATTTTGGCAACAAAATCGGTTGCGGCCGTGCCCAGAATTGGCAGGTTTTTGCCAAATGCGGACGTCATTTCCAGAGTTGTTTGCGCTGTTGCGACGCCCCCCATCAGGGCCAGACTGGCAACCGCCGTAATTAGTTTATGTTTCATTGTGTTCCTCCCGTGAACATGCCCAGCATGAGGCCGGATGATATGGCAATTTTTATTGCCGGTTGGTTAGTTGTCTTTCTGACCTTACGGTCAAAAAATCAAAAATCAACGTCTATCGCCACACCCTTTTTAACAGCCAGATCGACAACAGCCGATGCAACCGCCAAATCCTGCAGGCCCACGCCCGTTCCATCGAACAAGGTCACCTCGTCATCAGAGGTGCGCCCTGCGTGGTCGCCGTTGATCACAGCGCCCAGTTCGGTGATGTCGCTTTCGGTTATTAATCCATTCGCGATGGCGTGCTGGCATTCGCCGATTGAAATGGCTTGTGCGATCTCGTCGGTGAACACGGTGGCGCGGGCCACCAGTGCGGCCTCGACCTCTTGCTTGCCTTTGGTGTCGGTGCCCATGCATGCGATGTGGGTGGGGCCGGTGACGTGTTTGTCCATCAGGCTGGGGGCAAAGGCCGAGGTGATCGAGATGATCACGTCGGCTTGCGCACCCAGTTGGTCCAGCTCGACCGCTTCAAACGGCAGGCCCAATTCGTCCGCCAAATCCGCAAGTCGTGACAGCATTTCGGGGTGGTAGTTCCAGCCGATGACTTTCTCAAAGTCGCGTTGCTCGACCGCAGCGCGCATCTGGAAGGTCGATTGGTGGCCCGCCCCGATCATCCCCAGCACCTTGGCATTTTTCGGGGCTAGGTGTTTGATCGACACAGCCGAGGCCGCCGCAGTGCGCAGGGCAGTGAGCAGATTGCCCCCGACCAGCGCCTTGACCTTGCCGGTGTCTGCATCGAACAGGATCACGGTGGACTGGTGATTGGTCAGCCCTTTGGCCTCGTTACCGGGCCAATAGCCACCCGACTTCAGCCCCAGCGCCAGTGATTTACGGTCAAAGCCCGATTTGAAGCCATAGAGCGCATCCGCATGGCCAATCGCCTCGCGGATCACTGGAAAGTTGTAAGCATCCTTGCTGGCCATTGCCGCAAACACGGCCTCGACCGCGTCAAAGGAGGCAGCCCGATCCATCAGGTCACCAATTTCTTTTTCAGGAACGATATACATCAGTAAGCCTTTCCGCGGGCCGATACCGGCCAAACCGTTTCAACCTTGCCGTTCCGCACCCCGACATACCAGTCGTGCACGTTGCAGGTCGGGTCACAGTGGCCTGGCACCAGACGCAGCTTGTCGTTGATGTTCAGCACCCCGTCAGGATCACCCACCACGCCGTGCTCGTCCGAGCATTTCAGGTATTCGACGGCATCATTACGCCCGTAAACTGTGGGCAGGCCGCTATCAACGGATTGTGCTTTTAGACCCGCATCCACGATGGCTTTGTCGGCTTTGGTATGGCTCATGACAGATGTCAGGATGAACAGCGAATTTTCCCATTCACCATCATCAATCCGCTTGCCGTCCTTATCCAGAATGCGGCCATAGTCAGCATCCATGAACGCGTATGATCCACATTGCATTTCGTTGAAAACGCCGGAATTTCCCTCAAAATAATACGACCCCGTGCCAGCCCCACCAACGATGTCGCACTCTAGCCCTTGGGATTTCAGCGCGGTCAAAGCGTCTGCAACCATATCAATGGCGATGTCGACTTTGGCTTTACGGTCAGCATATAAATCCATGTGCTGCATCGCGCCTTGATAGGCTTGGATACCTGCAAATTTCAGGTTGTCACCGGCCTCAATCAGCTTGGCAATATTCACCACATCTTGCGATGTGGAAACGCCACAACGGCCAGCGCCTACGTCGATTTCAACCAGACATTCCAGCTGGGTGCCCGCGGCCTCGGCTGCGGCTTGCAGGTCGGCGACATTCTCGGGATCATCGACGCAAACCAGAATACGTGCGCCGAGCTTTGGCAGATTGGCCAGACGTTCCAGTTTGGCGGGGTCGCGCACCTGATTGGACACCATCACGTCCTTGATTCCGCCGCGCACGAACACTTCGGCCTCGGACACCTTTTGGCAGCAAACACCAATCGCTCCGCCCAAGGTTTCCTGCAATTTCAGAACATCGACAGATTTGTGCATCTTGCCATGCGCACGGTGACGCACGCCCATTTCCTTACACAGATCGCCCATCTTTTTGACGTTGCGATCCAGCGCGTCCAGATCCAGCACCAGACAAGGGGTCTGGATATCGGATTCGTCCATACCGGGTTTGGCGGGGATGTCATAGCCGACATCATAGTCGTCAAAATTCATATCTTTCATGTGCTTTCTCCTAATGTCCAAGGCAGCGCGTCAAGATCGACATTACCGCCTGTTATAACAACCCCGACGCGTTTGCCCGCGAAGGTGTCTTTGTTTTTTAGAATGGTGGCCAACGGCACGGCGCTGCTGGGCTCCATCACGATTTTCATCCGCTTCCAGATTAGTTTCATCGCATCAATGATGTCTTGTTCGGAGGCGGTCAGAATGTCGGTGACGTGGTTTTGCACGAAATGCCATGTCAGCTCTTTTAGCGGCACCTTTAGCCCGTCTGCCACCGTCACCGGCGCGTCATCGGCAATGATGTGGCCAGCGCGAAAGCTGCGCGCGGCGTCGTCGGCCTGTTCCGGCTCGGCGGCATAAATCTTCACATTCGGGGCAAGGTTGGACAGGGTCAGGCAGGTGCCCGAAATCATCCCGCCACCACCAATAGGGGCGATTACGGCATCCAGATCAGTGACCTGTTCGATCAGTTCGGCAGAACAGGTGGCTTGGCCAGCAATGACGCGCGGATCATTATAGGGGTGGACAAATTCGGCGCCGGTTTCGGCCTCGACCTGCGCAAAGACCTCTTCGCGTGAAGAGGTTGATGGCTCGCATTCGGTAATGAGGCCGCCATAGCCAATTACGGCATCCTTTTTGGCCTGCGGGGCGGTGCGAGGCATCACCACGTGACATGGAATGTCGCGCCGACCAGCGGCATAGGACAGGCTCAGCGCGTGGTTGCCGGAACTGTGAGTGGCGACGCCTTGTTCCAGCATATCATCGGGTAGGCCAAACACGGCGTTACAGGCACCGCGCACTTTGAATGCGCCTGCCTTTTGGAAATTTTCGCATTTGAAGAACAGCTTGGCCCCCGTCAGATCGTTCAGATATGTCGAGGTCAGCACAGGTGTTTGGTGGATGTAGGGGGTGATGCGCACACGGGCTTGCAACATGTCATCAAGTGTCGGGATATACATCAATCGTCCTTTATGCTGTCGTTCTGTAATGTGCTTGAGCCGCGGCAACACCGGAGCCTAGCGTGATATCAAGCCCCAGATCAACCATGCACATTTCAGCCGTGGCAATGCCTGACAACGCCATCACATCCGTCAGGCTGCCCAGATGACCAATGCGAAACAATTTACCCGCGACTGCCCCCAGACCAGCGCCAAAGGACACATCGTATTTCGTTGAGGCATGGGCGACCAGCGCGTCGGCATCAAAGCCGTCCGGCGTTTTGATGGCACTGACCGAGTTGGAATAAAGGTCGGGACTGGCGGCATAGAGCGGCAGGCCCCACGCGTTGATTGCTTGGCGAACCCCTGTGGCGATGCGGGTATGGCGTTTGAACACATTGTCCAGACCCTCGGCCAGCAGCATTTCGGTCGAGAGTTTCAACCCGTTTAGCAACCCGACAGGCGGGGTGTAGGGGTAACCGTTGATCGCATATCCGGCGCGCATGTCGCGAATGTCAAAGAACCAACGGGGCAGGGTGGCTGTTTCGGTTGCGGCCAATGCTTTAGCACTAAAGGCGGTGATGGCCAGACCGACGGGCAACATGAACCCTTTTTGCGAGCCGGTCACAGCCACATCAACCCCCCATTCGTCCATGCGAAAATCCATTGAGCCGATGGATGAAACCCCGTCGACAAACAATAGCGCTGGATGGTTTGAGGCGTCCATCGCCCCCCGAACGGCGGCAATGTCGGACACCACGCCGGTTGCGGTTTCGTTGTGGGTGGCCAGCACCACCTTGAATTCGTGGCCGGTATCTGCCGCCAGAATTTCGGCGAAACGATCTGCGGGGATGCCTTCACCCCAAGGCACCTTGACCACCTCGACATCCAGCCCGTGGCGCATGCACATGTCGATCCATTTCTGGCTGAACATACCGTTGTTGGCTGCCAGCACCTTGTCGCCTGCGCATAACGTGTTGCTGAGTGCCGTTTCCCACCCCCCGGAACCGGTGGAGGGGAAGATGAACACCTCGCCATCACGGGTTTTAAGCACCTGTTTCACACCCTCAAGGGCAGGGTGCAGAATGTCTTTGAACGCGGCTGAACGGTGATCCATAGTCGGCATATCAACCGAGCGGCGCAGGACCTCGGGGATGTTGGTCGGGCCGGGGATAAAAACTGGGTTTTGTGCGAAACTATGATTGGGCATGGTGATTCTCTTGGCTAGAGTGCGGGTTTGGTAATAATACTTGACCAGTGTATTTTTGCAATTTTTCTGAAAAGAATTTTCATAAAGCGCATTTAATTTCCATTGCATTGAAAACAATGGTGAATTATTTTTCCATTTCCCGCGATTTGAATCGACAGGGAATCTTTTTTGCCCCGAAAGGCATTGTTATGTCCGAGCAACCGACCGAAAAACGCAAGCGCGGGCGGCCCCGTAACACTACGCCGAATGCGGCTGGCGGAACGGTGCAGGCGCTGGACCGCGGGCTGGTAATCCTCGAGGCTTTGGCGCAGATGCACAGCGCCACCCTCGGTGATCTGGCGCTGCATGTGGACATGCCTCCATCGACAGTTCATCGGATTTTGGCAACTTTACAAAACCACGGGTTTACGGATTTTGACACGGGGCTACAGGAATGGGCGATTGGCATCGGTGCGTTTCGGGTTGGCAACACCTATCTGGTGCGCACCAATCTGATCGAGGCGGCACAGCAATCCATGCGGGAGTTGATGGAGCAAACAGGCGAAACCGCCAATCTGGGGATCGCCGAGGATGGGCATATCGTGTTCGTGTCGCAAGTCGAAACGCACAACCCGATCCGCGCCTTTTTTCGGGCGGGGACCCGCAGCCAGATGCATGCCTCGGGGATTGGCAAGGCTATGCTGGCCAATATGCCGGACAAACAGGTGGCCAGTATCATATCCAAATCCGGCCAGACGGAATTTACCCCGCACACCCTGACGTCGGCTGATGCGTTGATCGCCGATCTAAAGGGGGCGGCGCGGCGGGGCTGGGCGATTGATAACGAGGAACGTTATCTGGGGATGCGTTGCATTGCGGCGGCGATTTATGATGCGCAGGGCAACACTGTTGCAGGGCTTTCAGTTTCAGGGCCAGCCGCAAGGTTCACGGATGCGGTGATTGCACAGACCGGCCCAAAGGTTCAGGCCGCGGCCGATAAGGTGACGGTGATGACAGGCGGGAAAATTC
This sequence comes from Profundibacter sp., assembly GCF_056498605.1. Lineage (NCBI taxonomy): Bacteria > Pseudomonadati > Pseudomonadota > Alphaproteobacteria > Rhodobacterales > Paracoccaceae > Profundibacter > Profundibacter sp. The sequence goes on along the minus strand of NZ_JBSMEZ010000022.1, from coordinate 29,022 downwards.
TGCCGCGGTAACTAGACATGCCTTGCCACAACTTTGCCTGCCGTTAGTCCATTCACCTTTTCAACAATCGAGGCCGCGTCAATACCGTAGTGTTGGTAAAGATCGGCAATGGTGCCGGTTTGGCCGAAATGTTCGACCCCCAGCGGGATTGTCCGGTGCCCGTGAACCGCACCCAGCCACGCCAAAGTTGCCGGATGACCATCAATCACGGTGATGATGTTACAATGCGGCTGCAGGTCGGCCATCAGGGTCTCGATGTGGCCAGCGGCGGCGGAATTACCCCGTGCCCGTGCCCGCTGTGCGGCGGTCCAGCCCGCGTTCAGACGATCCGCCGATGTGACGGCCAGCACGCCCACATCACGCCGCCCGCCACCGATGATGCCCGCTGCCTTAATCGCCTCGGGCGCAACGACGCCCTGATAGGCAATCACAACTTCGCAGTTCGGGCCGGGTTTGCGCAGCCAGTAGGCCCCGTCAATTGCGCCCTGACGAAATGCGTCATCGACCCGTTTTCCGGTCTGCTCCAACGGGTTGGTTGATAGGCGCAGATAGACGGACCCGCCGGTTTCATCACGCAGCCAAGTGCGCTCGTCCGGATCACTCTCGCCATCCTTTTGCATGTATTCAAAGGCCCACCCCATGATCACCGCCAACTCGTCAACAAAGGCTGGCTCGAACGCGGCGAGCCCGTCTTGGGACATGCCGATCAGCGGCGTGCCGATGGATTGGTGCGCGCCACCTTCGGGGGCCAGCGTAATGCCGGACGGGGTGCCGACCACCATGAACCGCGCGTCCTGATAGCAGGCGTAGTTCAGCGCATCCAAACCACGCGAAACGAAGGGGTCATATAGGGTGCCGATCGGGATCAGGCGTTTGCCAAACAACGAATGGGACAGGCCAGCGGCCCCCAGCAGCAAGAACAGGTTCATCTCGGCGATGCCCAGTTCAATATGTTGGCCATCGGGCGTGAAATCCCATTTTGCGGTTGAGGGGATGTTTTCGGCACGGAACGTATCCACCAGCGGTTTACGGGCAAACAGTTTGCGCCGATTCACCCATGGGCCAAGGTTGGTGGTGCCGGTCACATCGGGCGATGTGGTGACGATGCGCTGGGCCAGTTTGCTGTCGCCTTTGGACAGATCATCAAGGATTTTACCAAAGGCCATTTGGGTTGAAATTTCGCGCTCGGAACTCAGTGTAATTTCCGGAACATCAATCGCATCATCCTGAAACCGCCGCCGCCCTTTGGCGAAAAACGGCACATGGTCTAGGAACTCTTGCAAGGCGGGCTCGTCTTTAACGGTGGCAAATTTTTCCCATTCTTCGCCTGCCTCAACCCCCATATCAGCCTGCCATGCGGCCATCTGGGTTTTGTTCATCAATCCGCCATGATTGTCCTTGTGGCCGGCGATCGGTGTGCCCCAACCCTTGACCGTATAGGCCAGAAAACAGGTGGGGCGGTCATGGTCGATAGCAGCAAAAACATCGGCCATGGTGTAAACGCAGTTTCCGCCTAGGTTTTCCATCAATGCGGCCAGTTCATCATCTGATCGTGCTTCGATCAACGCCGAAACATCACCCTGATCCCCCAGATCATCCAGCAACCGTTTGCGCCACACGGCCCCGCCCATATAGGTCAGCGCCGAATACATCTGGTTGGGGCAAGCGTCGATCCAGTCACGCAGCGCCGCGCCGCCCTTTTCCTCAAAGGCGGCCCGCTGCAGCACGCCGTGTTTAATGCGCACCACGTCCCAGCCAAAGGCATCGAAAATCTTCTCGACCCGTTCAAACAGCCCTTCGCGCACGATACCGTCCAGCGATTGGCGGTTGTAATCAATGATCCACCAGCAATTGCGCAGATCGTTTTTCCACCCCTCTTGTAGCGCTTCGTAAATGTTGCCTTCGTCCAGTTCGGCGTCGCCAACCAGCGCCACCATCCGGCCCAGCGGCAGGTCGCTGCCCCATTCTTTGGCCTGAATATAATCCTGCACGATGGATGCGAAGGATGTGATCGCCACGCCCAAACCCACCGATCCGGTCGAGAAATCCACATCGTCAATATCTTTGGTGCGGCTGGGATAGGATTGCACCCCGCCCAGCCCTCGAAAATTCTGCATTTTCTCGACCGTCTGGTTGCCCATCAGATATTGCATCGCGTGGAAAATAGGCGAGGCGTGGGGTTTCACCGCCACGCGGTCCTCGGGGCGCAAGGTATTGAAATACAGTGCCGTCATGATTGACACCATCGAGGCCGAAGAGGCCTGATGCCCACCCACCTTGATCCCGTCTGCCTTGGGCCGGATGTGGTTGGCGTTATGGATCATCCAGTGCGACAGCCACAACAGGCGTTGCTCAATGGTTTTCAGGTGCGGGCTGTTCATGGCGATTGCTTTCTTGGCTAGGTGACGCATATCGCGCACTTAAGATTTTTACGATGGTATTGCGTAGTGTGTCTTTGCTATATCTCTAGAATATTCGCTGTGATTGGCGGTAATTTTCGAATTAAGAGGTTTTAATGGTGAATTCCCCTAATGTTGATGCATTTGACGTTAAGATTATCCGCGCGCTTCAACGCGATGGTCGAATGTCGGTTCAAGAGTTGGGCCAGATTGTTGGTTTAAGCGCTACGCCCGTATCGCGGCGGGTCAAAAAGCTAGAAGAAGCAGGCGTGATCACGGGCTATAGCGCGTTGGTTGACGAGGCGCTTTTGGGGTATGACGTTTCGGTTTTTGTATCGGTTCAGTTGGATAAACAAGTGGATGAGGCGCTGGAAATATTCGAGACCACTGTCAAAAGCCTGCCCGAGGTGGTGGACTGCTGGTTGATGACCGGAAACCGCGACTATTTACTGCGGGTTGCGACAACCGGATTGGCGGAGTTCGAGAAGTTCATGACTGGACGGCTGACCAAGATACTGGGTGTCGCATCGATTGAATCCTCGATTCCGTTACGGCGGGTGAAGGTGGGGCTGGCGCGGATACCGTAGGGTCCGGAGCCACATATAACGCAGCTCCGGTGAATGTGGTTATGCTTTTGGTAGCGCCTGTTTGATGTCGTCCAGAATATCGCCGATATCCTCGAGCCCGACCGATAGGCGCACCAACCCTTCGCTGATCCCGTGCTCAGCGCGTTCCTCAACGGTGTATGTGGCGTGGGTCATACTGGCAGGGTGCTGGATCAGGGTTTCGGCATCGCCCAGTGAAACGGCGCGGGAAATCATGCGTAAACGGTTCATCATTTTGGTGCCAGCCTCGTAACCGCCCGCCAACTCGAACGCGATCATGCCACCAAAGCCAGCCATCTGTTGTTTGGCCAGCTTGTGCTGCGGGAAACTGGTCAGACCAGGGTAATTCACAGTCTGGACTGCATCGCTGGCTTCCAGCAATTTGGCCACGGCCATGGCGTTTTCACAGTGACGGTCCATCCGCAGGGTCAGCGTTTTTAGGCCGCGCAGGATTAGCATTGCGTTGAAAGCTGCCAGTGTCGCACCGGTCATGTCCTTTAGGCCATAGCTGCGGATTTCATCTATTTGCTCTTGTGAACTGGCCACAAGGCCGGCAATCACATCACCGTGGCCGCCCAGATATTTGGTGGCGGAATGCACCACCAGATCAGCGCCCAGTTCAAGCGGGCGGGTGATGTAGGGGGTGGAATAGGTGTTATCGACCACCACGGACGCGCCGTGCGCATGGGCGATTTTCGACACAGCCGCGATGTCCACCAACCGCATGTTCGGATTGGCGGGGGTTTCAAAATACACCACACGGGTTTTGTCGCTGATGGCTTTTCTCAGGTTTTCGGGGTCGGTCATATCAATGTGGGTGACGGTTATGCCGAACTTGCTCAGCCCGTGATTAAAATAGGAAAAGGTGCAGCCATATAATGTTTGGTCGGCGATGATCTCGTCACCAGGCTCAAGCAATGTCCACATGACCGAACTGATCGCCCCCATGCCTGAAGCCAGCGCAAGGGCCGCTTCAGCCCCCTCAAGGGTGGCGATGCGTTGTTCCAGAAGATTGTTCGTTGGATTGCCCGTCCGTGAATAAATATACCCCTCACGATCACCGGCAAAAATCTCGCCGCCTTGTTCGGCGGTTTCAAACGTGAAGGTCGAGGTCAGATGCAGAGGCGGTGTCAGAGCGCCTTCGTTTTTGCGTGGATCATAGGCATGGTGAATAGCGCGGGTGGCAAAGCCTTTGGGGGCGTTTTTCATGAGTGAGTCCTTTTTCTTATGAGAACAAGGTACTCTTTTATGCTGGGTGGTTTGTTGCTATTTATGCCAATATGTATATGCAAGTTGGCATATTATTCTAATATAGGCCCAAAAATGGACAGTAAAGACCGACAAATCCTGCGCGCCCTTCAACAAAATGGCCGCGTCACCAATCAGGAGTTGGCCGCCAAGGTCAACCTGTCGCCATCCCCCTGCTTGCGCCGCCTTCGTATCCTTGAGGAAAGCGGCACCATTCAAGGGTATAGCGCCGAGGTGGATGCCAAGGCCTATGGCCTGCCGGTCATGGTGTTCATCCGCATCCAATTGAACCCGCACACCAAAGATGTAGTCAGCAACTTCGAGCGTAATATCCGGCTGTTGGACGAGGTGCTGGAGTGCCATTTGATGACGGGCCCCGCTGATTACCTGTTGCGGGTTATGGTGGCAGATCTGGATGCTTATGAGGCATTCATCAGGGGGAATATCCACCCGATCAACGGCATTTCTTCTATCGACACCAGTTTCGTTTATGGCACCGTCAAGAAGACCAGTGTGTTTCCGGCTTGCGGCTAAATCATCGGTTGATGAAATTTTTGAATGCATGCCTTGCCGCAGATTACGGCCCAACACCTTGCAGGATCAAAAATGTGCCAAGTGCAGTGTTTCGAGGCCTTTGTTTCCACAGACTATTCTGTCAAAAAGCTTGTCTTTTACATATTTCTGGGCAAACATCTCTCTGGGCTGGCGTAAATAACTAGGGGAGAGATGCTGGCGGTTATCAAAACTATTGCACAATTTTACCCGTTTCATAGCGCCTACAAGGGCGCAAACCTGTTACGTCACAATACTGATACGTAGCTGTGGCACATGAAAGCGAGACGGTTTCTAATAGAATCACAACGGAGAGGAAAAACAATGAAATCACTATTATACTCAGGTGTCGCGCTGATCGCGCTGGCGGGCGGGGCGACTGCTGCTTCGTGTCCGGCTGTAACGGTCGCCGATATGATGGGGGTCGGCGCTGGCGCTTTCCCGCAGCAATATGAACTGGCAGAGCTCCAGTCTATGGGCGATTGCACAGTAGAGTTTACGGCCAACCCTGCTATCGCCGAAATGAACGGCCGCATTCAGGGCAATCCGGAATTACCACCTCTTGCGGACCGCCTGCCGTCCGAGCCTTTGGTGGTCGCACCTTATGACAAAATCGGTTCATACGGTGGCACGCTTGATATTATGTCAAACGCAACCGAGGCTGGCACATCCGACATGATGTCGATCCGCCACGTTAACCTTGTGCGTTACTCGGACGATCTGCAAACCATCGTGCCAAATGTCGCCAAAGGCTGGGAGTGGAACGAGGATTTCACCCAACTGACATTTTTCCTGCGTGAAGGTCACAAATGGTCTGATGGCGAACCGTTTACTGCCGAGGACGTAAAGTTCTGGTATGACAATCTGGCAACCGACACTGTTATTCGTGAAAAACCGAAAGACTATGTTCTGGTTGGCGGCGAAAAAATGGACCTTGTTGTGGTGAACCCGACAACGATCCAGTTCAATCTACCGAGCCCAAAACCAGGCCTGTTGTCCCACTTTGCCAACCACTACGCGCAAGGGTTCCAGCCTAAACATCTGCTGGGCCAATATCACCCTGATGTTGTTGGTGCAGAAACTGCCGATGCAAACGCCAAGGCGATCGGGTTTGAAACCGGGTATGACGTGATCAAAGCCTATTACGGGTCATCCGACTGGATGGATACGCCAACACCAATGCTGGCCAACCCTGATCTGGTTGCTAAAATGCCATTTGCTGCGGCACCGACATTGGAAAGCCACATCGTAATCTCTGAAACTACGGAAGGTCGCCATTTTGTCGCCAACCCGTATTTCTTTATGGTGGATACAGCCGGTAACCAGCTTCCTTATATCAACGAGCAGGACGAACTGTTCGTTTCGGAAACTGAAGTGCGTCTGTTAAAACTGGTCAATGCCGAGGTCGACTATAAGACCCAAGCGCTGAACCTAGATGATGTGCCACTGTTGCTGGAAAATCAGGAACGTGCCAACTTTAGCGTCGATATCAAGCCACAAATCCGCACGGGGACGTTCGCGTTCAACGTGACTTCGGATGATGAAGGCAAGCGCGATCTGTTCGGCAATCTGAAGTTCCGTCAGGCGATGTCTGTTGCGATCAACCGCGATGAAATCAACGAAGTTGCGTTCTTTGGACTGGGAACACCGAACCAATACGTTCCGTTTTCACCGCAGCCATCGTTCATTACAGACGAAATGCTGCAACACTTTGCGCAGTATGACCCTGACATGGCAAAATCATTGCTTGATGAAATCGGCATGGTTGACACAGACGGTGACGGGATGCGCGAAATGCCAAACGGCGAGCCGCTGGTTCTGAACCTGCAATTCGCAACCCAAGGCATTTCCAGCAAACTGGTTGAGCTGGTTGCGCAAGCCTGGAAACAGGTCGGCGTGAATGCGGCTGTAAAAGAAGTTACAACCGATGAGTACCGTTCCGCACAATCTGCCAACCAACTGGATGTGACCATGTATGCCAAAGGCATGCCGCTGGCCGTTATCCTTGGCAACTCGGAACTGTTCACACCACCGTTTGAAAACTACTTTGGTATGCGCACAGCAATGAGATGGTCCGAGTATATCGACAGCAAAGGTGCTGAAGGCATCAAGCCACCAGCATGGGTTGACGAAATGGGCACAGATATTCTGGCCTTCCAATCTGCCATTGCCGGTTCGGATGAATCCAACGCGTTGGGTGCTAAACTGGTGCAATCCATGGTCGATAATCTGCTGTTCATCGGGACGGTCAAAGCGGCTGCGCCGGTTTACCATTCCAACAAGCTGATTAACTTCCCTGAGTTCCAGACAGCATCCTATTCCTATTACTGGTCCTACCCATACCGTGGGGCACAGTGGGCGCTGGAAGAATAAAAACCTGTTGATTTGAAATTTCTGTGGGCAGCATTTGTTGCCCGCAGAGTTATACTAAAAGCTAATAACGCGGCCGCAAAGGTCGACCAGCTTTCGCGGGGAGCGATAAAAACCAATGTTGCAATTTTCCAGATTCGTAGCCGTGCGCGCGTCTTTAGCGGTGCTAACGCTCATCTTGGTGTCTTTCATTGTATTCTCCTTGATGGAGCTGGTGCCCGGCGATTGTGCCGAACGCTATCTGTCTTTCAAGAATTCCCAGGGCTCGGTGATCACCGCCGCGGATGTTGATGCTGAACGCGTCCGTCTCGGCCTGAACCGCCCTTATCTGCTTCGTTGGGGTGAATGGATCGTCAACGCCTTTCAGGGGGAATTTGGTGATAGCTGTATCCAGCGCCTGAACATCAGCCAGTTGTTGGGGCAGAAATTCTGGCTCAGCCTAGGGCTGTGTCTGTCGGCCCTGCTGCTGGCCTATGCCATCGCAATTCCCGTCGGCATTCTGGCCGCCACATCGCGCAATGCGATTTTGAACAACAGCTTGCGTCTGGTCAGCTATTTGGGTCTGGCGCTGCCGAACTTTTTGCTGGCGCTGATGATCATGCTGTTTTCCACCATGGTATTTGGCAATAGTTTAACCGGACTGTTTTCAAAAGAGTTTCGAGACGCGGCATGGTCTTATGACAGGGTGATGGATTTTCTGGGCCACGCATGGCTACCGGTCTTTATCCTTGGCTGGTCCGCAACGGCGTTTGCCATTCAAACTGTGCGGGCCTTGATGTCGGACGAAGTGGGCAAGCTGTATGTGACAGCGGCGGCGGCGCGCGGGGTGTCAGGGCGACGATTACTTATGCGCTATCCGGCGCGACATGCGCTTAGTCCGATCATCAACTCGCTGGGGTTTGATTTGAACCGCATCTTTAACGAACTACCAGTCGTGGCACTGATCTTGACCCTGACCGAGGCCGGCTCCCTTCTGATCGAAGCTTTGGCGCGGTCAAACGATCAGCAACTTGCCGGTGCAATTATTTTCTTGCTGACTGCCAGTATCGTGACGATCAACTTTGTCACTGATATTATTCTGGCGATCACCGATCCACGCGTTCGTCGCAGCATTGTAGGGTGATAGATATGACCGATCAAACAAACACACCTTCAGCTGCCGACCAGAAAATGAAAGAGGCGTATTTTACCGCCTCGCAGAATCAGCTGATCTGGCAACGGTTCAAAAAGAACAAATCGGCTCTGGCAGGGGCTTGGGTGTTGATCATCCTGATTTTGTCAGGAATATTTGCCCCGTTCCTTACACCCTATGATGCGACGATTGCCGGACGCGATAAGGATTACCTGAACGGTGCCCCGCAAATCCCCAGCTTTTGCGATGATAACGGCTGCTCGATGCGGCCCTTTATCTATACCACCGAGCGGACCCGATCGATCAAAACCAACTTTCGCTGGGTGACCGAAACCGATACCAGCCTGGAAGGGCGCAGGTATGTCGAGTTTTTCACCGAAGGATCATCGTATAAATACTTTGGGATTACCTTCAATACGCATTTGTTCGGTGTCGACAAAGGTATGATCCATATCTTTGGCACGGATTCCACCGGCAAGGATATCTATTCCCGAACCCTAACCGCGATCAACACATCTATGGCGGTGGGGACCATCGGCGTGTTCATTGCCTTTGTTCTGGCGTTGGCGATTGGCGGGGTCGCCGGGTATTACGGCGGCTGGATTGATTCAGCCTTGCAGATGATAACCGACACGGTGCGCACCATCCCCAGCATTCCGTTGTTCATGGCACTGGCGGCGTTCATCCCCGATGTCTGGAGCGCCGAGATGCGATTTTTCTTTATCTCGATGGTGTTGGGTCTGATCGGTTGGCCTACATTAGCGCGACGAATACGAACGCACCTGTTGACCGAACGAAATCAGGAATATGTGCTGGCGGCGCAGTTGTGCGGGGCAACACCAGGCCATGTGATCCGTCGCCACCTGCTGCCCAGCTTTACCAGCTATATCATCGTCGATCTGGTGATCTCGTTTCCTTACATGGTGCTGTCCGAAACAGCACTTAGTTTCATCGGGCTGGGGTTGAAGGATCCGGTTAATTCACTCGGGGTGATGTTGCAAAACGTAACGAGCGCCGATGTTCTGCTGAATTATCAATGGTATTTCATACCGGTGATTTTCTTTATTGTTCTCGTGTTGGCCTTTGTGTTCGTCGGTGACGGATTACGCGATGCTGCTGACCCTTATTCGGATCACAAATAATGACGCGCCTTCTAGATGTTGAAAACCTGACCCTGCAGTTCGATACGGACGAGGGACGGATCACCGCAGTTGATGATGTGTCGTTCACATTGGAAGCTGGCGAAGTTATGGGGCTGGTCGGCGAAAGCGGATCGGGAAAATCGGTGACCGCCAAGTCGCTGATGAAACTGAACGCCACAAACGCGCATTATAGCGAGCAGACCAAAATCATGCTGCACCTTGAGAGCGGGTCAGTCGATATTATGTCGCTGAAATCGTCGAAAGATTTGCAGGTTGTGCGCGGTGGTGCCATTTCAATGATCTTTCAAGAACCGATGGCCAGTTTTGCCCCTGCAATCACCATCGGCAACCAGATGGTTGAACAGTTGTTGATCCATTCGGACATGAACACCAAACAGGCGCAGGAGCTTTCGATCGAGATGCTGGATCGGGTCGGCATTTCCGATGCCTCGACCCGTTTCAAGCAATACGCGTTCGAGCTGTCAGGCGGGATGCGTCAGCGGGCGATGATCGCTATGGCGCTGTCGACCAAGCCCAAACTGCTGATCGCGGATGAACCCACAACCGCGCTGGATGTGACCATTCAGGCGCAGGTGATCGACCTGATGAAGGATCTGGTCACAGAATTTGGCATGGGCATCGTTTTCATCACCCATGATCTGGGCGTGATTGCCCAGACTGCCGATAAGGTGGCGGTGATGTATCTGGGCCGACTGGTTGAACAGGGGGCGGTGCGCGATGTGATCCGCAACCCTGCGCATCCTTATACCAAAGGCCTGCTGGCGGCCCTGCCCAGCCTTGATGATCTGGATGTTCCGTTAACGCCGATTCCGGGCGACATTCCATCACCGCTGGAACGCCCGCCGGGCTGTGTTTTCAACACCCGTTGTTCGGCCAACCTTGGCCCACGGTGTAGTAGCGAAATCCCGAAATTTTCACCCGTATCGGACAGCCATAATGTTGCCTGCCATCTTTATACCGAGGAGGGCGCAAAATGAGCGATGACGTTCTGATCCGCGCACGTGACCTGTCGGTCCACTACCCTCTTAGCGGTGGTGGGTTGTTCGGCCCTAAACCTGTGGTCAAAGCGGTTGAAGGTGTGAACCTTGATATCGCCAAAGGCAGCTTTTTCGGGCTGGTGGGCGAATCCGGCTCTGGGAAAACCACGCTGGGTCGTGCCTGTTTGAAAGCCGCACCGATTACCCGCGGCACAGTGAAATACACCGATGAAGAGGTCGATTACGAACTGACAACGATTGATAAGGTCCAGCTAAAAGACTACCGGACCCGCTCGCAGCTGATTTTTCAAGACCCATACGCAGCCCTTAGCCCGCGCATGACCGTGCGCGACATTATTGCCGAGCCGCTTGAAGTGATGGGCCTGACTAAAACCCGCGAGGAAACTGATGAGCGGGTGCGCGAAATCGCCGAGAAATGCCGTCTGAACCTTGAGCACCTACGCCGCTTTCCGCACGCGTTTTCCGGTGGCCAACGCCAGCGGATTTCAATTGCCCGCGCATTGGTATCAAAGCCGCATTTTGTGGTGGCCGATGAATCTGTGGCAGCGCTGGATGTATCCATTCAGGCTGATGTTCTGAACCTGCTAAAGGATATCCAGCAGGAAATGGGGCTGACATTCCTGTTCATCAGCCACGATCTGTCTGTGGTTGCGCATGTGTGCGATCATGTGGCGGTGATGTATCTGGGGCGGCTGGTTGAAACCGCACCCACCCGTGAACTGTTCAACGCACCGCGCCACCCCTATACCAAGGCCCTGCTGTCGGCGATCCCGTCGCTGGACCCTGATGATGCCGGCAAAGCGCAAAAGCTGGAGGGGGAAATTCCGTCGCCAACCAACCCGCCGCCAGGTTGCAAGTTCCAGACCCGCTGCCCGTTTGCGATAGACATTTGTCGTGTGGACGAGCCAAAGCTGGAGCATTCCAGCAGCGAGCATGTCGTCGCGTGCCATCGCTGGCAGGAGTTGATGGATTAACCAATCACACCGGAACTGAACGGAAACGCCAGTATGCCTAAAACCATTCAGGAACCTGCCCGTACCGTTGATGTCGTCCATCAGACCGAAGTTCTGGTGGTTGGCTCTGGTCCAGGCGGGCTACCTGCCGCGCTTGCGGCGGCCCGCGCCGGGGCCGAAGTTACGCTTGTCGAGCGCTTTGGGTGTTTTGGCGGCAACCTGACGGTTGTCGGTGTCGAGGGGATGCACTGGTATCGCCACGAAGAAACCGTGGAATCCTGCGGCATTGGCCGCGAATTTGAGGAGCGCGCCAAAGATATGGGCGCGGCTGTGCCTGAATCCCAATCGCTGTCCTATGAAATCGATTCTGAAGGTTTCAAACTGGTTGCTGACCGTCTGGTTCAGGATGAACCCAACATCCGCCCAATGCTTCACCGCCAGTTTGTAGCACCGATAATGGAGGGCAATGCCATTGTCGGGATCATCACGGAATCCAAAGCCGGACGCGATGCGATCCTTGCCAAGCGGGTGATTGATGCGACGGGGGACGCGGATGTTGTGCACCGCACTGGTGCGCAAACATACCGGACACCGGTTGAAAAAATGATGGCGGCCTCGGTCATGTTCCATGTGGCTGGTGTTGATAAAGCCAAGTTCATGGCTGGAATAAAGGCTGATCCACAGACCTACAAGGATTGGGGCGGTGGCGGGGAATGGAGCATCGAAACCTCTGGCAAAGAGGATGATATGTTCTCGCCCTTCCTGAAAAAACCGTTCGAGATGGCGATCAAGGATGGGCTGATCCCGCCGAATTTGAACACCATCGCAGGCACTTGGGGGGCTGTGCATGACACCGGTGAGCTAACCTATATGAACCTGATCCATATGGACGATTGCGACGGAACCGATCCGGATTCATTGACCACCTATGAAATGGAAGGCCGTCGCCAGTCGATGTTGGCAATCGAGGCGCTGCGCCGCTATACGCCCGGCTGCGAAGGAATTCGCCTTAGGAATTTTGGCATGTCGATTGGTATCCGTGACACTCGCAAGGTCGATTGCCTGTATAACATGACCTCTAATGATGTCCGCGAGCAGGCGCGATTTGAGGACAGCATCGGAATTTTCCCCGAATTCATCGATGGGTACGGGATTTTGATCCTGCCAACGACGGGGCGGTATTTTCAAATCCCCTACCGAAATTTGCTGCCCAATGGCGTTGAAAACCTGCTGGTGTCCGGTCGCGCAACCGGCGGAGACCGCGATAGCCACGCTGCAACCCGCAATATGGCATGTTGCGCCGTCACGGGGCAGGGCGCGGGTATCGCCGCAGCACTTTCGGTTAAATCGGGCAAATCATTAGCCGAGGTTGATGTGCGTGAAATCCAAAAAGAGCTGGAGCGACAGGGCGCACGCCACCACTGATCAGCCAACTGTGGTGCAGACGCCCCTAAGATCTGAAACCGACGGCCCCTTTTGCGGTAATCTTCACCCCAGTCAGAGTGCTATCAGCATGTTCCATCCGGTGGCTTAGCAATTTTTGTGTCAGGCGCAACAGGGTGGCGGCATGGGTCGGATCATCGGCGAGGTTGTGCATCTCGTCCGGATCATTTTCCAGATCAAACAACAGTGGTGGCAGGCCACCGTTGAAATGCACCAGTTTGAACCGTTTTTCACGCAGGATTGCCAGATTGGATTGGTACAGCGTGGTGTCGGTGGCTTTTTGCCATGTGGTCGGGCCGGTTGGCTCGCCAAAATCCAGCTCCATATGCACGCAATCCCGCCAACCTTCGGGCTGCACCCCTTCTAGGAACGGGCGCAGCGATGCGCCGTCCATCCCCGCAGGCACATCGCGCCCGACCAGATCCAGTATGGTTGGGGTAACGTCGATGGTTTCGGTAAAGGCGTCCACCGTTGTGCCATATTGGTCCGGATTGTCCGGATCATGGATGAACAAGGGAATGCGGAATGCGGGATCATACGGGTTTTGCTTGCCCCACATATGATGGTCTCCCAGCATTTCACCGTGATCCGCCGTGAGCACGATGATCGTATCATCATACTGGCCGGTTTCCTTCAGAAAGGCGATCAGGTGTCCGATGTGGGCGTCAACCTCGGTCGCCAATCCCAGATAAAGCGCGCGCAACAGTTGCACGTCCTGATCACTGTCATGGTCCAGCAGCCCGTCACAGCCGCGCACAACGCTGTTGATCGGTGGCGCGATCAGGGCAGCCGTCATGAAGGGATGCACCGCGCCTTCATGGCTGCGGGTCTGCATGCGGGTGGGCAACGGCAGGTCAGCCGGATTATACATGGTGTTATAGGGTGCCGGCGCTACCAGCGGCGGGTGCGGACGCAGATAGGTCACCAGAGCAAACCAGTTTTGATCGGTGCGCACGGTCAGATCGTGGATCACCGCATTGGTCAAAAAGGCAGTATCGCTATCCTCGGCCCGATAGAATGGCGGATCATCGGGGCGTGCGGGGCGGTTTGGATCAGGCGAGACAGAATTGTAGAACTGCTTATAGTCCGGAATGTCATAGCCCTTGGATTTCAGATAGGCCCGCCAAGGGTAACTCTCCTGATACCGCATCTCCAGCGCCTCGGTGAAGCCTGGCAAAACGTGCTCTTCGGTTTTCAGATCGGGATCATTGGCATCACAGGTGCGTGGGTCAATGCTGGTATCGGTATAGCCGAACAGCAGCGGGTCATAGCCGGATTTACGTGCCTCACGCGCGATGTTGGTCATTTCGTTAGACAACGGGGTGCCATTGCGGATTGAACGATGGTTCATTGCATAGCGGCCCGTGAACATGCTGGCCCTTGATGGGCCGCACGGGTTGGTCACCGAGAAATGGTTGGCAAAGGTCACGGCCTCTTTTCGGAAGGCATCGATATTAGGCAGATCGACATAATCGGCCAATGCCCCATTGATGCAATCGGCGCGGAACTGGTCCATGATGATGAACAGGATTTTTCGCTGACGAGACATTGGCAATACCCTTTTTTAACAGCCAAACTTCTCGCACAAAAATGCAATATCAGCGGTCGGTCAACCTAAAACCATGTGGGTGTATCAAAAAGAAAATTGGTGGAGCCTAGGAGGATCGAACTCCTGACCTCCTCGCTGCCAGCGAGGCGCTCTCCCAGCTGAGCTAAGGCCCCATCATTGGGTTGTCGTGTAGTGTGTCGTCGTGAGACGATATTTAGGCAAGCGCGGGGATCAGTTCAAGCGAAAAACCCCCACACCTTGATTAATTGTCGTCGTCGTTGACCGCAACATCTGCGACTTCCTCCAACGGGATTGTGTCCTCGTCGTCGTCATCCAGGACATCATCGCCCAGATCGACATCGGATGTGTCATCATCATCCAGAACCTCGTCGCCTTCAACTTTGTCCTCTTCTTTGGGCTTGTTGCTGGCATCTTCTTTGTCGGCAACCATGGTGCGGGACTTGTTGCCGGTCTCAATTTCGACAACCTCGCCGGTGTATGGGCTGACCACGGGTGATTTGTTCAGATCGTAAAACCGTTTGCCGGTTTCTGGGCAGACGCGCTTAACGCCCCATTCTTCTTTGGGCATGTAATTTCCCTTCACACTTGTCGCTGTTGTCATGAGTTCTGGGCCAATTGACACAATGGGGCGGGGGTGTCAAAGGCTTTTGCAATTTTTGGGGTGAATCCGGTCCGCTGGCGCTGTATGTTGCGGGCACAGGTTTCCCGCGGGCATGAACACATGGAGCAGATCGAACTAACCGGCCCCCCGATGGTCAGGATTACTGTGCGCCGCTCGCGGCGGGCGAAGCGATTATCATTGCGGGTGTCACAGCTGGATGGCCGTGTCACGATGAGCCTGCCCATGCGCACCCCGCTGCGCGAGGCCCACGTTTTTGCTACCGAAAAAGAAGGCTGGATCAGGCGCACATTGGCGGCCCGTCCCGAGGTGGCCCGCCCGATGATCGGTGGACAAGTTATGTTCGAGGGGCGCGAGGTGGATGTGGTTGCGGGCGCAGGCCGCGTGGCGCGATATGTCGACGGGCAAATCACTGTGCCGGATAATCCTGCCCGCGTGCCCTTGCGTGTTGCCGCATTTTTGAAACTGGCGGCGCGTGGCAGGTTGCAAGAGGCCTCGGACCGGTATGCGGCGGCGTTGGGCGTGCCTTATGGGCGCTTGTCGTTGCGCGATACCCGTTCGCGCTGGGGATCCTGTTCCAGCGAGGGCAATTTGATGTATTCATGGCGTCTGATCATGGCCCCGCCCGAAGTGCTGGATTATGTCGCAGCGCATGAGGTCTCGCATCTGGTAGAGATGAACCATTCACCAGACTACTGGCGCGTGGTGACCGGTATTTATCCGCATTACAAAGCCCCGCGCGCGTGGCTGCGCAAGAACGGGCAGCAACTGCATCGCTATCAGTTCAAGGATTGATAGCCGCACACATTTGTGATCACATGAGGCATGATAGATCAGAACCGCCCTCCAGAAAAAACCGCCCCGTCGCATGATCGGCTATATCGCCAGATGCGCACACGGATCATGCACGGTGAACTTGCCCCTGGCACAGCGCTAACATTGCGCGGGTTGGGGCAGGAATTTGGCGTGTCGATGACGCCCGCCCGCGAGGCAATCCGCCGGTTAGCAGCCGAAGGCGCGCTGACGCTGTCCAGTTCGGGCCGTGTCAGCACACCAGAACTGAGCAACGAGCGGATTGAGGAGTTGGCAGCATTACGTGGGCTGTTGGAGCCGGAGCTGGCCAGTCGCGCCTTGCCCCGTGCCCACATCGCGCTGATTGACCGTTTGCAAACGATCAACCAGACCATCGCCGAGGCGATCGCAAAACAGGATGCCGTGGCCTATATCCGTACCAATCTGGAATTCCACCGCACCTTATACCTGCGGGCACAGGCACCTGCGATGCTGGCAATGACCGAAACCGTATGGCTGCAATTGGGGCCGACCATGTGCGCGCTCTATGGCCGTTTGCACCGGACCGAGCCGCCGCAAAACCACCGCCTGATCATTGCCGCACTTCGGGCCGGAGATGAGCCAAGCCTGCGTCTGGCGATGCGCACAGACGTGACGCAGGGGCTGAAACTGTTGGTTGGCTAACGGGGCGCGCGGGGTTTCACCAGCCACGGGCCAACCCGGAATGTGAACAGCCCAAACGCGATGATCCACGCCAGCGCTGAACCGGTGATCGCCCAGTCGTATTCGGGCCAGATCGCGCCAATCACCCGCAAGGCGACACTTAGGATCACAGCGACCATCACGACGTTCAGCAAACTGTCACTGGTCAGCATCCGCCCCGTGTGGCCCAGACTGGCACGGATCATCACAGCAAGGGTCATGCCGCCAGTCGCGCCAATGCCAAACACATGCAACGCGCCGGTGTTTATGGCAGGGCTGTGCATCAACATCCCCGTTGCGAGGGTTAGAAACCCGATTGGCACAAACGCGTAAAAGATATGCAGCACCAGTAACAGCGGATTGGAAAGTGTCCGCAATCCGGCCCACCGCGACAGGCGGATGATATGGGCGACGCCAAGAACGGCAAATGCGGCCCCGAGGATCGGGGCAGTGTCGATTGCAGTCCAGACGGCCAGCGTGATAGCCGATGCCGCAACGGTGATGGTGTCGTAGCGATCAAAGGGTTTGGGCAATTTTCTTGGCTCGCGCCGCGCCAGCCAGTTGCGGGTAAAGCTGGGGATCACCCGCCCGCCGATCAACATCAGCAGCACCAGGATCGAGGAAAATCCAAGCCGTACAGGGGCCGTTCCCAACCCGCCGCCCGCCATGTCGATATGGAACCAGATGTTGGCGGCCCCCAGCATTAAAACAGGGGCCAGCACCCGCAGGTTGCGCCAGTTTTTGCCCGAGATGATTTCGCGGGCAATCGCCGTGCCAAGGATCGGCAAAAACGCGGCATCTATTGTCGCGGCGATACCGTAGGGCACTCCGTCGCCCATCAGCATGGCAACACGTCCGGCCAGCCACAAAACGAAGATAGCAATTAGCGGCCAGCCCACCACGGGAAAGCGGCCCGTCCAGTTTGGCACCGCTGTAAACAGGAACCCTGCAATCACCGCCGAGCTGTAGCCAAACAGCATTTCGTGTTTGTGCCAGTCAACGGGTGCAAGGGTGGTGTCCAGGCTATTGTAACCCAGAAGGTCCGCCAGCCACAGCGCGATGGACAGGATGGCAAACAGCGCGCCAAACAGGAAAAATGGCCGAAACCCGCCGCTGAAAAAGGCATGCCCCTGCCAACTGCGTTCACGCTTAGAGCCGTGGTTTTTCAAAATGGGTGGGTTCATCTGGAGTCTCGCCGCTGCGTATTTCTGATTATTTCCCTAGGGTATGTTTTGCGGGGCGCATTGCCAATGGCAACGGCTGCGGTATCACGCCGCATCATTTGGCGGTGATAGGCAATCATCGGGAACCCAGCCTTCCTGACCTTTGTCATTCCGGCACCATGACCAGTTATTCAATCTATTGGAAACAAACAGTATTTCAGCTGTTGAGACGGATAACTCTATTGTATCGAAATCCATTATCGCAGTGTTTATCTTGCCAATTTCGAGGGCTTCAAATACCTGCACAGGCAACCAGCCGGACAGCCCGCTTATGTTTGTGCTCCAGACCCAGCCAATCCATGTGGCACCGGATTCTTTAATTGCAAGCAACTGATCCCCGCGCGCCACTTTCAGCGCGGGGTCATAGCTTTGGCTCCAGTCCTTGATAACGCGGGCGCGCATCAGGCGTGGATCGCGCCGTCACCACAGGCAAGTGCGGCTTCGCGCACCGCTTCCGAGCAGGTCGGGTGCGCGTGGCAGGTCAAGGCGATGTCTTGGGCCGAGGCGCCAAACTCCATTGCCACGCAGATTTCGTGGATCATTTCACCAGCGCTCGGGCCAATGATGTGAGCGCCCAGAATGCGGTCAGTCTTTTGATCTGCAATGATTTTTACAAATCCCTCGCCAGCAAACATCGCCTTGGCGCGGGCGTTACCCATGAAGGTGAACTTGCCAACCTTATAGGCGTGACCGGCCTCTTTTAGCTGTTCTTCGGTCTGGCCAACGCTAGCGACTTCGGGGTTGGTGTAGACCACACCGGGGATCACGCCGTAGTTTACATGGCCGGATTTACCCGCCATCACCTCGGCCACGGCCATGCCTTCGTCCTCGGCCTTGTGGGCCAGCATCGGGCCGTCGATGGCGTCGCCGATGGCGTATATACCGTTGATGTTGGTGGCCCAATGGGCATTGGTCTGGGCTTGACCACGTGGGGACATTTCGACGCCAAGCGCATCTAAACCCAACCCGTCGGTGAAGGGTTTGCGGCCTGTGGCGAGCAGAACGACGTCGGCGTCAAGCACCGCTTCGGTGTCATTTTTGCGCAGTTTATAGGTGACTTTGGCCTTGGTTTTTGTGGTGGAAACCGATTGAACAGCCGCCCCCAGAATGAACTTAAGTCCTTGCTTTTTAAGGGTTCTGGCGAAAACCTTGGAGACCTCGGAGTCCATGCCGGGGGTGATGTGATCGAGGAATTCAACCACGGTGACTTCGGAGCCCAGACGGGCATAAACCGAGCCCATTTCAAGGCCGATAACGCCGGCACCAATCACCACCAATTTCCGTGGCACCTTGCCCAATTCCAATGCGCCGGTGGAGGTGACGACGATCTTCTCGTCGACCTCGACACCCGGTAGGGAGGAGGCCTCGGAACCTGTGGCGATGACGATATTCTTGGCGTCATGCACCTCGTCACCAACCTGAACTTTGCCCGCCGCGGGGATGGTGGCCCAGCCTTTGATCCAGTCTATCTTGTTCTTTTTGAATAGAAATTCGATGCCTTTGGTGTTCTGGCCGATCACATCATCCTTGTAGGTGAGCATCTGTTTCCAGTCGACCGAGGGGGATTTACCCTTCAGGCCCATCTTAACAAAATTATGCTCGGCTTCGTGTAGCATATGGCTGGCGTGCAGCAGGGCTTTGGAGGGGATACAGCCGACATTCAGGCAGGTGCCGCCGAGGGTTTCACGGCCTTCAACGACTGCCGTTTTCAGACCCAGCTGGGCGCAGCGGATGGCGCAGACATAGCCGCCGGGACCGGCACCGATGATGATTACGTCGTAGGATGACATGGGGGGACTCCTTTGGTGGAAAACGGGGATATGAATTGCATATGAATTCCATATGAATCGCATATGAGTTTTTGACGGGGTTGGATAAGAGGTTTTAGGCCTGCGGCGCGGATATTTGAGGAACGAAAATGCATGGGTCAGATCAC
The DNA here is from genome assembly GCF_056498605.1 of Profundibacter sp. Lineage (NCBI taxonomy): Bacteria > Pseudomonadati > Pseudomonadota > Alphaproteobacteria > Rhodobacterales > Paracoccaceae > Profundibacter > Profundibacter sp. The sequence continues at coordinate 9,317 of NZ_JBSMEZ010000022.1, read as the reverse complement.
CGTTGTGATGAGCATGGTGAGGGTGGCTGCCGTGGCGATGGTCCAGATGGTTGAACGCAGATAGGGGATGCCGGAGATGTAGGCGGGCACGTATGCGATGCGGGCGAACAGGTAGGCCCATGCGCAGTTTACCGTGAGCGGGGTGGATTTGTCGCCCAAAGTGATGACTATTACGGCGATGGTGAACAGGGCCAGCGCCGCGTAGTGGTTATCTAGCGCGCGATCAACGCGGCCCGCCAGACCCGTCAGCGGTTTTGGGGTGTCACGGGCGGAAGCGCCATATTTGATGCCGGTCTGGGCGTCGCCAAACAGGATGGCGAGGGCGAGTTGCGCGAATTGCAGCAGGGCAGCGTAGGTGAGGATGGTGAGTTCTGGGGTCATTTAAGGTGTGCCTTTCTCGTAGAAAAGAATTCCATGATCCTCTACGGCAGGCCGCACAATTTCATCATTTTCTCCATCGGCTAGTTGGAGATCAACATTCGGGAATACCCCCACTGCTACTTGGGCTTCACAGCGCCATTTTTCTGCTGAAAAAATCCAATCAACTAATACCTCTCTATCATCAGGTTTTAGCTCTACCGCAATATCCAAATCGCTTTCCTTATTAAAAGTACCTTTGGCCCGAGAGCCAAAAACCCATGCTTTATTTATGCTTGGCACACTTACTGCCCACCTTGACAGAGCATCGAGCCACGTCTTCTCTATGGCGCCGTTCACAAATCCATCAACAAACGCCGTGGATCCTCAAGCGCTTCTTTCACCCGCACCAAGAAGGTCACGGCCCCTTTGCCGTCCACCACGCGGTGGTCATAGCTTAGGGCCAGATACATCATCGGGCGGATCACGACTTCGCCGTTAATCGCCATCGGGCGGTCCTGAATTTTATGCATGCCCAAGATGCCCGATTGTGGCGGGTTCAGGATGGGCGAGGACATTAGTGATCCGTAGACGCCGCCGTTGGAGATGGTGAAGCTGCCGCCTTGCATTTCGGCCATGGTCAGTTTGCCAGCCACGCCTTTTTGGCCCAGTTCGGCGATTTTTTGTTCAATCGCGGCAAAGGACATCTCGTGGGCGTTGCGCACCACAGGCACGACAAGGCCGGAGGGGGTGCCCACCGCGACGCCCATGTGGACGTAGTTTTTATAGACCACCTCGGTGCCGTCAATTTCGGCGTTCACGTCTGGGACTTCGTTCAGCGCGTGGCAGCAGGCCTTGGTGAAGAACGACATGAAGCCGAGTTTGACGCCGTGTTTTTTCAGGAACAGGTCTTTGTATTCCTTGCGGATGTCCATCACTGCGCCCATGTCGACCTCGTTATAGGTGGTCAGCATGGCGGCAGTGTTTTGCGATTCTTTTAGACGCCGCGCGATGGTTTGGCGCAGGCGGGTCATTTTCACCCGTTCCTCGCGGGATGCATCATCGGCCGAGGTCGGTGCGCGCGGGGTTGCGGCGGGGGCGGCCACAGGGGCTGAAACCGGGGCCGCCGCGATTGCCGCGTTTTGCACGTCTTCTTTCATAATGCGCCCGTCACGGCCTGTGCCGGTGACTTGATCAGCGGTCAGACCCTTTTCGGCCATCAGTTTGTTGGCTGAGGGGGCGTTTTCAATGTCTTTGCCGGTGGTGGCGGGTGCGGCAGCAGGGGCCGCTGCGGGTGTTGTGGCTGATGCGGTTGCACCGCCCATGATTACCGCGAGTTTACCGCCTGCATTGACGGTTGCGCCGTCGGGGGCGAGGATTTCGGTCAGCGTGCCAGCGGCGGGCGCGGGGACTTCGACCGAGACCTTGTCGGTTTCCAGTTCGCAGAGCATTTCGTCTTGGGCGACGGTATCGCCGACAGCTTTGAACCATGTGGACACGGTGGCTTCGGTGACAGATTCGCCAAGCGTGGGGACCATCACGTCGACGGGTGTCGCAGTGGTTTCGGGTGTGGGGGCTGCGGGTTTGGAGGCAGGGGCAGGGGCCGCGCTTTCGCCCTCGGTCAGGGTGGCGAGCAGGGCGTCGACGCCGACTGTTGCGCCCTCAGTTGCGACGATTTCGGCCATCACACCTGCGGACGGCGAGGGGACTTCGACGGTGACTTTGTCGGTTTCCAGCTCGCACAGCATTTCGTCAACGGCGACGGCATCGCCAGGTTTTTTGAACCATGTGGCGACGGTGGCTTCGGTGACGCTTTCGCCTAGGGTCGGAACGCGGATTTCGATGGTCATGGGGTTATCCTTTGATCGTTAATGCGGCGTCAATCAGCGCGGCTTGTTGTGCTTTGTGGGTTTTGCCAAGGCCTGTGGCGGGGGACGCCGAAGCGGCACGTCCTGCATAGGCGGGGCGTTTGGATTTGGTTTTAATGCGGCCCAGAACCCATTCGATATTGGGTTCCATAAAGGTCCAGCCGCCCTGATTTTTGGGTTCTTCCTGACACCAGACTACATCGGCGTTTTTGAAGCGTTCCAGTTCCTTGACCATCGACATGGCGGGGAAGGGGTAGAACTGTTCGACTCGCATCAGGTAGACGTCTTTGAGGCCGCGCGCATCGCGTTCTTCGAGCAGGTCGTAGTATACCTTGCCTGAACACATCACCACGCGTTTGATTTTGGCGTCCGTCGCCAGTTTAGTGTCGGATGATCCTTTTTGCGCATCATCCCAGAGGACGCGGTGAAAGGATGATCCGGTGGTGAATTCGGCTTTGTTCGACACGGCCTTTTTGTGGCGTAGCAGGGATTTAGGCGTCATCAGGATCAGCGGTTTGCGGTAGCTGCGGTGCATCTGGCGGCGTAACAGGTGGAAATAGTTGGCCGGCGTGGTGCAGTTGGCGACGATCCAGTTGTCCTCGGCAGACATTTGCAAGAAGCGTTCCAGACGGGCCGAAGAGTGTTCTGGCCCTTGGCCTTCAAACCCGTGCGGCAGCAGCACCACAAGGCCGGACATCCGCAGCCATTTACGTTCGCCAGACGAGATGAACTGATCAAACATGATTTGCGCGCCGTTGGCGAAATCGCCGAACTGGGCCTCCCATAGGGTCAGCGCGTTTGGTTCGGCTAGCGAATAGCCGTATTCAAACCCGAGCACCGCATATTCGGACAGCAGCGAGTCGATCACCTCGTATTGGCCTTGCCCCTCGCGGATGTTGTTCAGGGGGTAGTAGCGTTCTTCGGTATCCTGATTGATCACGGCCGAATGGCGGTGAGAGAATGTGCCGCGGGTGGAATCCTGACCCACCAGCCGAACGGGGAACCCCTCGGTCAGCAGCGATCCGAATGCCAAGGCTTCGCCGGTTGCCCAGTCGATGCCTTTGCCATCATCAATCATAGTTTTCTTGGTTGCCAGCATCCGGTTGACGGTTTTATGCACCGGATAGCCATCGGGGACATGTGACAGGGCTGCGCCGACTTGGGCGTAGGTTTCTTCGGCTACAGCCGTCTCGCCGCGCTGGTAATCCTCGTCTTTTTTGGACAGGTGTTTCCAGCGGCCATCCAGCCAGTCGGCCTTGTTCGGTTTATAGTCTTTACCGATCTCGAATTCCTCGTTCAGGTGGGCTTGAAACGCGGTTTTCATTTCCTCGATCTCGCCTTCGGGGATCAGCCCGTCGCGGATCAGGCGGTCTGTATACAGCTGCAACGTGGTTTTCTGGGTTTTGATCTTTTTGTACATCAGGGGATTGGTGAACATCGGTTCATCTCCCTCGTTATGGCCAAAACGACGGTAGCAGAAAATGTCGATCACCACGTCTTTGTGGAATTTCTGGCGGAACTCGGTGGCGACTTTGGCGGCATGCACCACGGCCTCGGGATCATCGCCGTTAACGTGGAAAATCGGCGCTTCGACCATCAGCGCGATGTCGGTCGGGTAAGGCGACGAGCGGCTGAAATGCGGCGCGGCGGTGAATCCGATCTGGTTGTTCACAATGATATGGATGGTGCCGCCGGTGCGGTGCCCGACAAGGCCCGACATGGCAAAACATTCCGAGATCACACCTTGGCCGGCAAAGGCTGCATCACCGTGCAGCAACAGAGGGATCACCGAGGAGCGTTCCTTGTCAAACTTTTGGTCCTGTTTGGCGCGCGATTTGCCCAGCACGACGGGGTTCACCGCCTCAAGGTGGCTGGGGTTGGCGGTGAGTGACAGGTGCACGGAATCCCCGCCGAATGAACGATCCGAGGACGCGCCGAGGTGGTATTTCACATCACCCGATCCATCAACATCTTCGGGTTTGAAACTGCCACCCTGAAATTCATTGAACACGGCGCGATACGGTTTGGCCATCACATTGACCAACACCGATAGACGGCCACGGTGCGGCATGCCGATGATGATTTCCTTGGCACCCAGATCGCCACCACGTTTGATGATCTGCTCCATCGCGGGGATCAGCGATTCACCGCCATCCAGACCGAACCGTTTGGTACCCATGTATTTCACATGCAGGAATTTCTCGAACCCTTCGGCTTCGACCAGCTTGTTCAGGATCGCCTTGCGCCCCTCGCGGGTGAAGGCGATTTCCTTGCCGTATCCCTCGATCCGCTCTTTTAGCCATGCGGCCTGTTCGGGGTTGGAAATGTGCATGTATTGCAGCGCAAAGGTGCCGCAATAGGTGCGTTTGACGATCTCGATGATCTGGCGCAACGAGGCGATTTGCAGGCCCAGCACATTGTCGATGAAAATCGGGCGGTCCATGTCGGATTCGGCAAACCCGTAAGACGCAGGGTCCAGTTCGGGGTGGGGTTTTTGTTCGGCCAGCCCCAGCGGATCCAGATCGGCGGCCAGATGGCCGCGGATGCGGTAGGCACGGATGATCATCAGGGCACGGATGGAATCCAGCACAGCGCGTTTGATTGCCCCTTCCGAGACTTCGACGCCTTGATCCTCGGCCTTGGCGATGATTTTTTCGGCGGCCTTGGCAGGCTCCACCTCGTCCTTGGGCCATTGCCCGTCCAGCGCATGGGTCAACTCGTCGTTCGGCACAGGCGGCCAATCGGCGCGTGCCCAAGAGGGGCCAGCGGCGGCGGCCTTGACCTCGATATCGCCTTCGCCCAGTTCTTTGAAGAACGCTTGCCACGCTTCATCGACCGCGTTCGGGTCGCCTGCGTATTGGGCGTAAAGTTGCTCGATATATTCAGCATTGTGGCCTTGCAGGAAGGAGGAGTTGTGGAATTCGTCGGTGGTGGGGTGTTCGGTCATGATGGGACCTCGCTTGGGTTGGGGCCGTATTTGTTGGGGACGGGTTGAGAGGCGTTTGCGGTCATTGCGATGGAAAAACTGGAAAGGACAAAGAGAAGCGGTGAAAATATAGTAAACCACCAAAACTCGGAGCGGGAAGCCCGCCCGGAGATGGTGAAGGATTTTCTTAATCCGGTTGTTATGGCGGTCGTTACGTTCATGTTGATCCTGCAGGGCAGGGGAGCCCTACCCTGCTGTTTGCTGTTTAACCTTTACACACTACCGTTAGTACTCGGGCAGTGGGATAATATTGTGTTGTGAGGTGCGGGTTATTTTCAGAAGAGGCCACGGTTTGATTGCTATAGGCACATATTTTAGCCGGAGCCGCCGCCACTTTGGCAGGCGTGGTGTGTTTAGGCTCATAGAACACATCAGTTTTGTTACCATTTGATGCGGTGCCAACAAAGGCATTCGCATCAAGACCGGACGCGCCATAAACCGTACCTGCAAAGCGATCAGCAGCTGTGTCTGTCGGGGTGTTTTCAACGCAGCCTGCCAAGGCAAGGGCTGCACCGATAATGCTCAGTTTAATCAGTTTAATATGTGTCATAATATATCTCCAGTTGAAAAATTATCCAATTGCTTCCAGCACCGCTTCGCCCAGTCCCGCAGGGCTGTCGGCGACGATGATACCGGCGGAACGCATCGCTTCGATCTTGCTCTCGGCATCGCCCTTGCCACCGGCAACAATCGCGCCAGCGTGGCCCATGCGACGGCCCGGAGGGGCTGTGCGACCGGCGATGAAACCGGCGGTGGGTTTCCAGCGGCCTGCCTTTTTCTCGTCCGCCAAGAACTGTGCAGCTTCTTCTTCGGCGGACCCACCGATTTCGCCGATCATGATGATCGATTGGGTCTCGGGATCGGCGAGGAACATTTCCAGCACGTCGATATGTTCGGTGCCTTTGATCGGGTCGCCGCCAATGCCGACAGCGGTGGATTGGCCCAGCCCCATGTCGGTGGTTTGCTTGACCGCCTCATAGGTCAGGGTGCCGGACCGTGAAACCACGCCGCAAGAGCCGCGTTTGTGGATGTGGCCGGGCATGATGCCGATTTTGCAGGCATCAGGGGTGATCACGCCAGGGCAGTTTGGTCCGATCAGACGGGATTTGGAGCCATCCAGCGCGCGGTAAACTTTCATCATGTCCAGCACCGGAATGCCTTCGGTGATGCAGACGATCAGCTCCATTTCAGCGTCAATCGCCTCGAGGATTGAATCCGCGGCAAAGGGCGGTGGCACGTAGATCACCGAGGCGTTGGCGCCGGTGACGTCAATCGCCTCGTGGACCGAGTTAAACACCGGCAGATCAAGGTGGGTTTGCCCGCCCTTGCCGGGGGTCACGCCACCGACCATTTTGGTGCCATACGCGATGGCTTGTTCACTGTGAAAGGTGCCTTGGGAGCCGGTAAGGCCCTGACAGATTACCTTGGTGTTTTCGTCGATGAGAATGGCCATGTTCTTGGTCCTTCGTGGGGCGGGGGGATGCCCGCATATGTTCCTTGGAAAAGGCGGGGTCGAACCCCGCCCTATGGTTAGCCTTTGACGGCTTTGACAATCTTCTCGGCAGCGTCTGACAGGTTGTCCGCCGCAATCACATCCACGTCCGAATTGTTGATGATCGCTTTGCCTTCTTCCACCTTGGTGCCCTCAAGGCGCACCACCAGCGGCACTTTCAGGCCGACTTCTTTCACCGCCGAAACCACGCCCTCGGCGATCACGTCACAGCGCATGATGCCGCCGAAGATGTTGACCAGAATGCCTTTGACGTTCGGGTCCGAGGTGATGATCTTGAAGGCTTCGGTGACCTTTTCCTTGGTCGCGCCGCCGCCAACGTCCAGAAAGTTGGCCGGTTCCGCGCCATAGAGTTTGATGATGTCCATTGTCGCCATCGCCAGACCGGCGCCGTTCACCATGCAGCCGATCTCGCCGTCCAGCGCGATATAGTTCAGGTCGTATTTGCTGGCTTCCAGTTCTTTGGGGTCTTCCTCGGTTTCGTCGCGCAGGGCGGCGATGTCGGGGTGGCGGTAGAGCGCGTTTGAATCAAAGCTGACCTTGGCATCCAGCACCTTCAGGTCCCCCTTGTCGGTGACGATCAGCGGGTTGATTTCCAGCATCTCCATGTCTTTTTCGATGAAGGCTTTGTAAAGCTGGCCCATCAGCCCCACGCATTGCTTGACCTGCGCGCCTTCCAGCCCCAGCGAAAAGGCGATGCGGCGGCCGTGGAAACCCTGATAGCCGGTGGCGGGGTCAACCGAAAAGGACAGGATCTTTTCGGGGGTCGCGGCGGCGACTTCTTCAATGTCCATGCCGCCTTCGGTGGAGCAGACAAAGGAAATGCGGCTGGTCTGGCGATCGACCAGCAGAGCCAGATACAATTCGCGATCAATGCCGGCACCATCTTCGATATAGATGCGGTTGACCTGTTTGCCGGCGGGGCCGGTCTGATGGGTGACCAGCGTGCGGCCCAGCATTTTTTTGGCCTCGTCAGCCGCTTCGCCCACCGATTTGGTCAGGCGAACCCCGCCCGCATCGCCTGCGTCGGCTTCCTTGAATTTGCCCTTGCCACGGCCACCGGCGTGGATCTGTGCCTTGACCACCCACAGCGGGCCGTCAAGTTCGCCTGCAGCGGTTTTGGCATCTTCTGCTTTCAAAACGGGGCGGCCGTCGGAAACGGGGGCACCATAGGAGCGCAGGAGTTCTTTGGCCTGATATTCATGAATGTTCACTGGACTGTCCCATCTGTGGCTGAGGTTTCCTGTCAGTAAACATGAACGGGTCAGGTAAATAAACGGTTTTTCGTGGTTTAACGGGAAAGTGAGGGGTATTTTTGCGGTTTGTGATCACACCCATCCAAAGTGTGATCACAAATTCTTATTCGATTCGTTTTCTTGTCCGTTCGATCAATTCAGCATAAAGGACATCAGGAAGATGTTGCCGCCTGTCAGCTCATCGAACTCTTCCAGATTTCTGCTGGAAATGACCGGCCCGCGCTCCAGATAGGGCAACAGGCCCGAGCCTTGCACCCAGGTGACGATATCCACAACTGGCGGGTCCATGAACAGCTTTTTCACATTCACCCCGCCCGCTGGCGATATGCGCCAGTATTCGATCAGCAGATCACCATTCAGCAGGGCTTCGACATCGGCCAGAACGGCCTGCCAGGCAGCACCTGTGCCCTTTGCCAGTTCAAAGCCTAGCGCGGCGGTCTGGTTGTCGTTGGGGATCCATTCGCGCTCGTTGTCTGTTTCCTTTGCAACGGTGGCCCAGAAGGTCTTGTTCTGGGCAATCATGTTTTGCAGGTGGGCATAGGCGGCGCGGGTGTGGGTGGCATCGGGTTGTTTGTTCAATGCCCCGTAGGCCATGGCGAATTGGTCAACCCAGCCACCGAATTGCATGTCAAAGCCGAAATCCTGTGGGGCATCGCCGCGCAATTCGATCATTTTGGCATTGGCGTTCATCACGGTTTCAATCGCTTCGGTCGGATCAAACGCCACCACCATTTCGCCAGCCGCCGAAACCATGTGGGTATAGGCGGTCAGCCAGGCCACATCGGCGGTGTCAAAACGCACGTCCATCGGCGGGATGCCGTCCATGTCGCCAAAGTTGATTTCGCCCATCAATGTGTTTGCGCCAACCTCGATCACGCCTTCGCCAAGGTCGCGTTTGCCGTTCATGTTGATGTCGAACCACAGGTTGGCAAGGTTCAGATCCAGCGCCACATCGGCCCCGTCAGGGATTTCGGCCAAAGCCGCACGGCTGGCGTCCATATCGGTCAGAAGTCCGGTGAACAAGCCGGTGATCAGATCGGCGCGGAACGGTTTGGCGTCGGGGTTGGGCGGCACCGGCAGGCGTAGCACGGGCAGGTCCAGATCGTCGATCGTGGCGTTGTATTCCCAACGGACCTGCAGGGTTTTCTCGATCCCGCGCAGGAAGTGCAGCGCACCAAGGGCGAATTGGTCGGACGGGGTTTTACCGTCTTGGGCGGACAGTTGCGCGACGGCCCCCTCCAGACCGTTTTCGGCCACAAGGGTGTTTGTGTCCGCCAGCGCGGATGTTGCCAGCAAGGTGAGCGTTAGGGGAAGAACGAGCCGCATGGGAATACTCCTGA
>NZ_JBSMEZ010000021.1:0-15040 GCF_056498605.1 Profundibacter sp. | reverse complement strand
AACGTTCAACGCGCGGATTATGGCACTGCGGTTTCTGTTTGGCACGACCTGCGACCGTGAAGACATGAAGCGTTATATGCCGTTCCGGACGCAGCCACGCAGGCTGCCGACAGTGCTTAGCATCGAGGAGGTTTCCGAGGTTATTGCCGCGGCTCCGGGGCCTGGGCTCAAATATCGTGCAGCGCTCAGTATCAGCTATGGTGCAGGATTGCGGGCATCTGAGGTCTGCAGCCTCAAAGTCAGCGATATCGACAGCGACCGGATGCTGATCCACGTTGACGAGGGCAAAGGTGGCAAGGATCGCAAGGTAATGCTGTCGCCCGATTTGCTGGATTTGTTGCGCGATTACTGGCGCGAGGCGCAACCGGAGGGATGGCTGTTTCCGGGTAAACCAAAGATCAACCCGATCTCGGCAAGGCAGCTCAGTCGCGCCTTTAATTCCGCTAAGCATGTGGTCGGCATATCAAAACCCGCCACCTTGCATACCCTGCGGCACAGCTTTGCGACGCATCTGCTGGAGGCCAACATCGACGTACGGGTAATCCAGGTCTTGCTCGGCCACGCCAAGCTGAGCACGACCGCGCGCTACACGCACGTCGCCACTAAAACCATCCGGGATACACCCAGCCCGTTTGAAGCGCTCAAGAGGCTGAACATCGAAAGCCGAAGTCCCCAACCGGATTAGGCCTCGGGCACTTGCCCAAATCCAAGCTGGAGATTGCTGACATCTTCCGCACCTATGCCCCCGCGTGGCGGCGGGCGAATAAGGGTCATGTCAACCTGAGCCAGCTCAAAGTGATGTCCTCAATTGAAGCCTGCCGAACCGAGGCGATCGGCGGGCATGTGGCGGCCTGCACAAAGTGCAGCCATCAGCACATCGCGTATAATTCCTGCAAGAATAGGCATTGCCCTAAATGTCAGGGACCAGCCGCACGCGACTGGCTGGCAGCACGTGCCAAAGACTTGCTGCCAGTGGAGTATTTCCATGTGCTCTTCACGTTGCCCGCTGAGATCGCCCGCATTGCCTACTGGAACAAGAAGGCGGTTTACGGCCTGCTGTTCAAGGCGTCCGCGGAAGCGGTGACAACCATCGCCGCAGATCCCAAACGTCTTGGTGCGCGCATCTGCATGACCAGCGTCCTTCATACGTGGGGCTCAGCGCTCACGCACCACCCGCACATTCACATGATTGTCCCGGGCGGTGGGTTGTCAAAAGGCGGGAACCGGTGGGTCGCCTGCAAGCCAGGGTTCTTTCTGCACGTTCGGGTGTTGTCGCGATTGTTCCGGCGTCTGTTCATTGAGGGGCTGCTGGCTTTGCACCGTGCGGGTGAGCTCAGCTTCTACGGCGATCTGGTTGGGTTGAGTGAAGCTGATGCCTTCGCCGCCTGGCTGGCACCATTCCGCAAAATAGAATGGGTGGTTTATGCCAAACCACCCTTCGGCGGACCCGAGTCCGTGCTCGCCTATCTCAGCCGATATACCCACCGCGTCGCGATCTCAAACAGCCGTTTGATCAGCGCCGACGCCAACACCGTCGCGTACCGATGGAAGGATTACCGCATCAAAAATGGCGACAGACAGAACGTCATGCGCCTTTCCACCTCCGAGTTTATCCGCCGCTTTCTCATCCATGTGCTTCCGGACCGGTTCCATCGCATCCGCCACTATGGCCTGCTCGCGAGTTCCAAACGAAAGGCCAATATAGCAAAGGTTCGGACCTTACTCGGCGCTCAAGCCCCCAAACAAAATGACCAACCAGCCGCCGAGATCATCCCGCTCACACTGCGAGAACCATGCCCAGGCTGTGGCGGGCAGATGCGCATCATCGAGACCTTCCTACGAGGCCAGAAACCGCAATCCCGCGCCCCACCAAGAAAGGCCGCCGCATGACGAGACGCACGTCAACATTTTGCAGCCATCACCTGAATTGCATCGCGTTCAGGGCTGGTATCCGTTTGCCTAACTGGAAACTAGAGATGATTAGAGCGCCTGAATTGGTATCAAAGCACCCCACAAAACAAGCTCAAGCGTATCAATTCTCGGTAAATGGTCCAAAGCCCTACCAGATCACAACACCTTCGGAAGCGATGATTTTGCGCTTTCCCCATAGGGCAAACCCAGACCCCACGGCTTCCTCCTAGTCATGTTTCCCAACGCGGGCCACCGTCGCCCCAAGATAAAAAACTGCGCTTAGGCCCGCATCGAAAAACCTTAAACAGAGCTGCCGTTCATTAGTTCTAGGGTAGTTAGGTTGCCAATTCTTGGAGCGCTTCCTCTACACAGGCTTTTGCTACCGCTTCGAACAGCCATTCCGGCGAGTCCACTTCCAGCCACCTGTACTCGATTAGCACCACTTTTAGGGAAGGGAATTTGTGATTAAGAAGCGCTGAAGAAGCGCCCTTTTCAATCCGGTTTAGCAAGTTTACTGGCAGGCGGTCGTCATACGACCCGTTCTCAAAGCTATCGCCTTGGGCATTTTCGTCGATACCAACCCACATTTTCAGTTCGAGAAACTCACCGTGACCTTGATCGGGGCCGGGTGATTTTTTGTGTGTATATGAGTGCTCAACAAACATGAGTAAGCACTATTCCAGTGGCGAGCATTGGTCAAGAAAACGGTAACTTTGGGCTCATACCCAACCTGAGCGGCTTGCTTGAGTTTCAATAGGCAAACCACCGTTGCCAGCAGCTCACCCCATCACAGTGGTCAGGTTAGGATCAGCCGCATCAGCCTTTGGCAAATCATCAGACAACTCATAATAATCGCCCTTATCGGCACAAAAAATATGCCCGATCAGTGACAGCCCCGTTGCCCCGTCCAGCGTGCCCGCATGAATTGACAGGTTCGCCCCCGCCCCGTCCCAAAACAGGTTCGAGCCACAAGCGCCACAAAACCCACGCCTCGCGGATGCCGACGACTGAAACCACGTCACCTCGCCGACGATCGCAATGTCACCGCGCGCAACTGACGTCGCGGCCACGTAATGCCCACTGCTTTTGCGACATTGCGCACAATGGCAGGCAATCACCGGGCGCAACGGGCCATGCACCCGATACGTCACCGCCCCGCACAAACAACCGCCCGTCTGGCTCATGGCTTAACCCTCCGCTTACTCAACCAAACCATCACCAACCCCGCAATCAGCGCCAACAACGCCAGCGCCACAGCGCCCGATTTCAGCACCGTCCACCCGCTCGCCGTCGCCACCATCGCCGCGTCCAGCCCGTCGCCAGCCCGTAACATCACCGCAACGGTAGCGTTTTCCATGTAGTCAAACCCAGCACCCGCCAACGCCAGTGCCATCGCCGCCCAGCGCTGCCATCCCGCAAACAGCTGGGAAAACGCCATCACCATCACCACGGCAAACAAAGCGGGATAAGCACTATCCAGCGTCTGTTGAACATCCAAATAAAACACGCGGCCCTGATCAGACAGCGCCGTAATAAACGCGTGCGCTTCTTCAAATGAATACCCAAACGGGCGCAAATCAAACGCCAGCAACCCGCCTGCATCCGCCACAATCTTCGGAATAGACCACAGCGCCATTACCAGATAAACGCCTGTCATCACCGCAAACATCAGCCAGAATACCAGACGCATAATGCTCTCCTAGTTCGCCCGCTCCAAACGCGCACCCAATGCGGTCATTAAAGGCGTGAAAATCGGGAAACTGGTGGTGATCGGGGACCCATCATCAATCGACACAGGTTTTATGCTGCTCATCCCCAAACACATGAAACTCATCGCGATCCGGTGATCCAGATGCGTCTTGCACATACCGCCCCCCGCCACCGTGCCAGCGCCCTGCCCCGTCACAATCAGCGTATCCTCGTCTTCCTCAATCGCCACACCATTGGCCTCCAGCCCGCGCGCCATCGCGTCGATCCTATCGCACTCCTTGACCCGTAATTCCTTAACCCCGCGCATCACAGTGGCCCCCATCGCATTGGCCGCGACCACTGACAGGATCGGATATTCGTCAATCATACTGGCCGCCCGCGTGGCCGGAACTTCAATCCCGACCATATCAGGCGAATACCGCGCCCGCAGATCGGCCACAGGCTCGCCCCCCTCGACCCGCTCGTTTTCATAGGTCAGATCAGCGCCCATTTCGCGCAGCGTGGCAAACAAACCGGACCGCGTCGGGTTTAGCCCGATCCCTGGCACCAACACGTCTGACCCTTCCACGATCAGAGCCGCACAAACCGGAAATGCCGCGGAACTCGGATCGCGCGGCACCACAATATCCTGAGCAACCAACTCGGGCTGCCCCGTCAGGGTGATCACGCGGCCCGCATCGACCTCTTCTACCGTAATCTCCGCGCCAAACCCCGCCAGCATCCGCTCGGTATGATCCCGCGTCGCCTCGCGTTCAATCACCACCGTCTGCCCGGGCGCATTCAGCCCCGCCAGCAACACCGCCGATTTCACCTGCGCCGACGGCACTTCCATTTCATAATGCACCGGCACAGGCTCCGCCGCGCCCACGACTGTCATCGGCAACCGACCGCCTGACCGTCCATAAGCCTGCGTGCCAAACAAACCAATCGGCCCCGTGATCCGTCCCATCGGGCGGCTCCGCAAACTCGCATCCCCTGTGAACGTCGCTGAAATTGGACAGGTCGCCATCGCCCCCATGATCAGCCGCACACCAGTGCCCGAATTGCCGCAATCGATCACCGCGTCAGGCTCGGCAAAACCACCAACCCCGACACCAAAAACCGACCACTCGCCACCGCCATGCTCGACCACATCCGCACCCAGACTGCGCATTGCGCGGGCCGTATCCAACACATCATCGCCTTCCAGCAGCCCCGATATCCGCGTCTCGCCCACCGCCAATGCGCCCAATATCAGCGACCGATGCGAGATTGATTTGTCGCCAGGCACTTCGGCCACACCTTTCAGCGCCCCACACTTTCGGGATTTCATCGGGGTTGGCTCACCATGACCAGACATCGAAAATTCCTTATCAAACTGCTTTGCACCTGCATAACCCAAGCCCAAAGCCAGCGCCACGCCCTTCCCATTTTCGTTCCATAAATATCCGCGCCGCAGGCATCAAAATTCTTTGAACCGCCCTCACACCCGCCGAAACGTCATATAATGCGGCACACGGCCCTCGCGCAGCGCCTTTTGCTCATACCGCGTGGAAATCCAGTCGCCCCACGGCTTGCGCCAATCCTCCGGCCCCTCTGCCAACCACTCAAAATCATGGCGGGCCATCATCTGTTCCATCGTCTGGCGCACATAATCGGGAATATCGGTGGCCACGCGGAAAATTGCGCCCTTTTTCAACACCCGCGCCAACGGGTCCAGATGCTCGGGTGTCACGAACCGGCGGCGATGGTGCCGTGCTTTGGGCCACGGATCGGGATACAGCAAAAATGCCCGATCTATTGATCCATCGGGTAGCACGTCAAACATATCGCGCACATCCCCTGGATGAACGGCCACATTGCGCACCTTCGCGGCGCGGATTTTACCCAGCAACATCGCCACACCGTTGATATATGGCTCACAACCAATGATCCCGACATCGGGGTTCAATGCGGCCTGATGCACCATATGCTCACCACCGCCAAAACCGATTTCCAACCAGACAGGCTTGCCGCCAAACAGCGCGCCTAAATCCAGCGTCGCGCGATCAGGGTTTTCATCCCACCCCACAGCACCCGGTGAAAGGGCCGCCAAATCCTCGGCCAGATAGATCTTTTGGCTATCGCGCAGCCCCTTGCCCTTCAGACGACCATAAAAATTGCGGTGTGGGCGTTTGTTTTCGCTCATCTTGTCTTGTCCCAAAAGATAAGGGCGGGCAATCTGCCCACCCTTAATTCATATCCGGTAGGTATAAGGTTTCCCTTATACAGCCTTTTTCAACGCCTCGACCAGATCGGTTTTCTCCCAGCTAAACCCGCCATCATCTGCCGGTGCGCGACCAAAGTGGCCATAGGCTGCCGTGCGCTCATAAATCGGGCGGTTCATGCCCAAATGTGTGCGAATACCTTGCGGGGTCAGGTCCATCACCTGATCAATGGCTTTCTCGATTACGCTGTCATGCACTTCGCCCGTGCCGAACGTATCGCAGTAAATCGACAAAGGTCGCGCAATCCCGATTGCATAAGACAGCTGGATCGAACAGCGTTTCGCAAGCCCCGACGCCACCACGTTTTTCGCCAGATAACGGGCAATATAGGCGGCCGAACGGTCAACCTTGGTCGGGTCTTTGCCCGAAAATGCACCACCACCATGCGGGGCAGCCCCGCCGTATGTATCAACGATGATCTTGCGCCCTGTCAGACCCGCGTCGCCATCAGGGCCGCCGATCACAAAAATACCGGTCGGGTTGACCCACCACTTGGTGGCCTCGGTCACCCACGCATCGGGCAGAACCTCGCGGATATACGGCTCCACTATGGCGCGGATGTCGTCCGATGTCTGGGTCTCGTCTGAATGCTGGGTCGACAGCACGATTGACGTGACCTCGACCGGTTTACCATCCTCATAGCGCAGCGAAATTTGTGATTTCGCGTCAGGGCGCAATGTCGGCTCGGTGCCATCTTTGCGCACTTCGGCCAGACGGCGCAAAATGGCGTGGGCATACTGGATCGGGGCTGGCATCAATTCCGGTGTTTCATCCACGGCATAGCCAAACATGATACCCTGATCGCCCGCACCTTCGTCCTTGCCCTCGGCCGCATCAACACCCTGCGCGATATGGGCGGATTGCGGATGCAGCAGGTTGGTCACCTCAACGGTATCCCAATGGAAATGTTTCTGCTCATAGCCAATGTCTTTGATACAATCACGGGCGATCTGTTCGACCTTGCCCAGATATTCATCCAGCTTGGATTTATCAGACAGGCCTACCTCGCCGCCAATAACAACGCGGTTTGTGGTGGCAAATGTTTCGCAGGCCACGCGGGCTTCAGGCTCCTCGGTCAAAAACGTGTCCAGAACAGCGTCTGAAATACGGTCACACAATTTATCAGGGTGCCCCTCGGAAACGGATTCCGAGGTGAAGGTGAAATTCTTACGGGTCATGAATAGTGCTCCAGTTCAATTACTTTGCCACGTCAGGAAGCCGTTGTAGCAATTCGATTCATACCCGATACTTGCCCCGCCGCCTGCGGTCAATCACTAAGTCTGCGGGTTTTTATCAACAGAACCCCGACAGCTGCGAATAACAGCAACAAAATCGGCAAATCTCCGCTGCGCGAATAGAGCGTTGCAGGTAGTTTTTGCGGCAGTTCAACATCCAGAAAACCCGCCACCCCCAGCGGCAAGGACGCAATGATCTGCCCGCGTGCATCAATCATTGCCGAAATGCCGGTGTTGGCAGCCCGCACCATTGGCAATCCCTGCTCGATCGCGCGAAACCGTGCTTGGGCCAGATGTTGCTGCGGACCGGTATATTGACCAAACCACGCGTCATTGGTGATATGCAGCAACCAGTCGGGGCGCTCATCAACACCACCAACTTCCTGCGGAAAAATTGCCTCGTAACAAATCAGCGGCAGCGCCTTGCCAAGTCCATCAACCTCGATCAGGCGTAACCCCGCGCCCGATCCAAACCCAAAGCCGTCATTTGCGGCCAGCCCTTTAATGTTCAGGGCCGATGCCAGTGCGCCTCCGGGCATGTACTCGCCAAACGGCACCAGATGGCTTTTGTCATACACATCCGTGATCGCGCCATCCGCCCCCAACACAGCGAGCGAGTTATAATACTGATCCGCTTCACGGCGCTGAATGCCAAAAACCACTGGCACGTCCCCCGCCGCTTGCGAAATCACCGCAAGCGCGCCTTGGGCGCTGTTCAACAAGTAAGGCACCGATGTTTCCGGCCAGATAATCACATCCGGCACCCGCCCCTCAGGCTGTGCCGAGGTGAACCCCAAACTGCGGTCGAAAAACACAGGGATCATTTCTGGTTCCCATTTCTGATCCTGCGGTGCGTTGGGCTGGATCAAACGCACCATCGGGCGTTCTGGTTCAGCCGTGACGATTGAAGGATTCCCTTGACTAAGAACCGCTTGCGCCAATCCAAACCCGATCAGACCGACAAAGGGCAAAACAACCAACGGCACCAGTATCAGCCGTTTGCGATGGTCCAGCGCCGCGTAAAATGCCCAGACCCCTGCCAATGTGACCAACGTCAACCCATGTGGCCCGATCAGGGCCGCCATCTGGTCCAGCCCCCAGTCCAGCCAGATATAGCCCAGTAAACCCCACGGAAATCCTGTCAGAACATAGGTGCGGGCCACCTCGGCGATGGTCCAGAACACCACCAGCCCCAATGCCCCGCCTCGCCACTTTGCAAACCCGAACGCAGCCCCCCAAAACAGCGCCATACCGCCAGCCATACCGATCAGCGCAAACGGCGCCATCCAGCCGTGGCGGGCAATGTCGACCAGAAACGGCTCGACAATCCAGCTTAGAACCAACGCGAAATAACCAACTCCAAAGGCCCAACCGACCCACGCAGCTTGGCGTGTGGTGACTGTCGACTGAAACAGCGCGAACCCGGCCAACAGTCCGATCAACGCCAACCAAACCAATGAAAACGGGGCCTGCCCCAGTCCGGTCATGGCCCCGCCCAGCAGGGCAACCAACATCTTGCGCCGTGTGGACCAGCCCGATAGGTGTGCTGCCAAATCAGTCACCCGTCACATCCGGCAATCGCACCCGCAACCGTTTAATCCGGCGCGGGTCTGCATCGACCACTTCAAATTCGGGGCCAGCCGGATGCACCACCACCTCGCCACGGGCGGGCACATGGCCTGAAAGCAGAAACACCAGACCACCCAATGTGTCGATTTCATCGTCTTCCTGCGTATCAATCAGCTTGCGGCCAATCTCGGCCTCGAAATCCTCCAGCGGCGTGCGGGCCTGCGCCAGATAGCAGCCCGGCCCTTCCTTGATCCAGAACTGATCTTCTTCCAGATCATGCTCGTCCTCGATCTCGCCGATCACCTGCTCAACCAGATCTTCGAGCGTGACCAGACCGTCAACACCGCCATATTCGTCAATCACCAGCGCCATATGAATCCGGTCCGCCTGCATCTTTTGCAGCAACACCCCGATTGGCATTGATGGCGGGGCAAACAGCAGCGGACGTACCAGTTTTTTCAGATTGAACCGGCCACCATTGCTGTTGAACCCGTGTTTCAGCGCGAAATCCTTCAGGTGAACCAGCCCGATGGGCGTATCCAGCGTGTCGGTATAAACCGGTATCCGCGTCAGACCGCTTTTGCGAAACAGATCGACCAGATCATCCTTTTTGATGTCATCAGGCACCGCCACAATCTCGGCCTTGGGCACCGCTACGTCTTCCAGCGACATCCGGCGCAGGTTCAGCATGCCGCGCACATCTGTTGCCGCTACGCCCAAATCTGGTGCATCGGATACCGCATTTTCACCTGTGTCTGTGGGGCTTAGCGCACCAACTATGCGGGTCCAAAAACCGCGCCGTGCACTTATCTCTCCATCCCGCGCGCTTTGCGCCGCGTCACTGGAACCGTCTGTCGTGTCGCCCATTATCCCTTTCCAAGGTTGTGAAACATCTGTCGCTTATATCCTATATGGGTCCGAAATGCCCAGTTTGCCAAGCACTTCCCCCTCCAATGCCTCCATTATAGCGGCATCTTGATCAGATATGTGATCATAACCCAACAAATGTAACAGCCCGTGGACTAATAAATGCGTCACATGGTCTGTCATGGGTTTGCCCGCATCCGTGGCCTCGGCCAGACAAGTGTCATAAGAAATCGCAATGTCGCCCAGCTCCTCGGGCATGCCGCGCGGGTCATAGTCGGGTTTTTTCGGATGCTTGCCCGCCCGCGCCCGATCCTGCGCTGGCCACGACAAAACATTCGTCGCCTCTGGCTTGCCGCGAAATTCGGCGTTCAAATCAGCAATCCGCGCATCATCACAGGCCAGCAGGCTGACCTCGAAATATTGCGGATCAATATCCTTATAGCGCAAGGTTGCCCCGCAGGCCCGCTCCGCCAGCGCCTCGATATCCAGCGCCAGCCAACGGTCATCCTCGATGTTTACCGATAGAAAATCAGCCGTCATCGGCTTCATATGCATTGATGATTTTAGCCACCAGCGGATGGCGCACCACATCTTTAGCAGTGAAATAGTTAAAGGCGATCTTGTCGATCCCCTTCAACAGCCGCTCCGCATCGCGCAACCCGCTGGTCACCCCGCGCTGCAAATCGATCTGGGTGCGATCCCCGGTGATCACCATCCGGCTGCCTTTGCCCAGACGCGTCAAGAACATCTTCATCTGCATGGATGTCGCATTTTGCGCCTCGTCCAGCACCACAAACGCGTTCGACAGCGTGCGCCCTCGCATAAACGCCAAGGGTGCGATCTCGATTTTTTTGTCCTCGATCAGCTTGGTGACTTGCTTGGCCGGTAAAAAATCGTTCAACGCATCATAGAGCGGCTGCATAAACGGGTCGACCTTGTCCTTCATGTCGCCTGGCAAAAACCCTAACCGCTCTCCCGCTTCAACCGCAGGGCGCGACAGGATAATCTTGTCGACCTTACCCTCGATCAGCATGTTCACCCCGACCGCCACCGCCAGATAGGTTTTGCCAGTGCCCGCCGGTCCAATGCCAAAACCCAACTCGTTTTCATACAGCGATTTCACGTAAGTTCTTTGCGCCTCGGTGCGCGGCTCGACCAGCTTCTTGCGGGTCTTAATCTCGACACGGCCGCCCTTGAACATCTCCAGCTGATCACCATCGCGCGCATCCGCACCCAGATTTGTGCCCGTGTCTGATCCACCCATGCGGATTTCACCATCGATATCACCAACATCCAGACCGCGCCCCGCCTCAAGCCGCAAATAGAGCGCATTCAAAACACTCTCGGCCTGAACAATTCCATCTTCTTCGCCCAGCAACGACAGTTGATTGCCGCGCCGCGCGATCTGGATGGAAAACTTGTGCTCGATATGGGCAAGGTTGCGGTCAAATTCGCCGCAAAGGTCAATCAGCAACCTGTTGTCGGGATATTCCAACAAAATTTCTCTCAAATCGCTTAACGGTGTTAGCGCGTTACTGCCCAATCATATCTCCTGTAGTGCTGCTAAAGTTCTGCGGTTTTCTGTCATACATGTGATGGTATTTTGTTTTGCGCCAAACGCAAACCCCCTGAATGGAAAATCCCATGATTGTGAAACGAAAAAGCCGCGAAGCAGATGCTCGCGGCTTTCGATTCTTTATATTAGCAATACTCTAGAGTGTATCAGCAATTGTCTGAGTTGCCTTGAATGGCCCCGTCGCCGTGCTTGGTGGCCCAGCAGCGGAACAAACCGGCTTACCATATTTATCCAGACGTTGTGACAGATAGCCCTCGATACCATCATCGATGATCCAGTGATCACACCCGTTCGGGTCAATCCAGATACCGGCAGTCATCGTGCTCAGATCATGAGGTTTGAAGCCATAGTCGCGGGTCTTGTCAGTGTTGACTTTGCCGTAACCACCCTCCGCACATGCCGAGAGTACCACAGCGGCACCGGCGAGAAGCGCAAATTTAACTATTTTCATTGTTTTTTCCCTTTTGGTGCTTAGCGAATGCAAATAATTTCAACACGACGGTTCTGTTGCATGCCCGCGGCAGACCCATTCGATGCAACCGGTACCCGTTCGCCATATCCGCGAACGTCAACGATTTTCGCACCAACGCTTTGTGCAACCCGCGCAACCGCATTGGCACGTCGCATCGAAAGACGCATGTTGTATTCATCTGACGCGCGGCTGTCTGTGTGACCGGCAATCGTATAGGCGCGTGCATTTGCGCTCTGGAAGAATTGCTGGAGCTTTGCTTTGCCCGATGCGCTGATTGCGGACCGATCTGTTGCGAACAACTGATCCGAATTCATCACACCGCAAACATTACCGCGACGACAGACCGGAATGCCCTGACGGTTTGTGTGGGGCGACATATAGCCCTCGAACCCGTCATCCATGACCCAGTGCTCGCACCCGTCCGGATCGACCCAGATACCTGGCGCATACTGCTCGCCTGTCACACCAGAAGTGGCGCTTTGTGCAGCCGCAGTGCCGCCGGTAAATACCAGTGCCAGCACAGCAGCAGAGGCGCCAGTTATTGTCGCCCGAATTATTTTGGAAAATTTCATCTTCACAGCTATCTTCCCCCTACAGAAAATTACGCATTAAGCTACCGGCACATCACCCCCGCAAGCTCATTCCTTCATTGGTGATACAATACCAATCTCGGCGAAACAGGGAAACCGTTATTATCCAGCTTTTGTATCCGTAACGGAAACATTAGTGCACCAAACCATTGATTACCTAGCTGTTAAGTAGGGGAAGTCGAGAAATAAACACAACCTTCAGTGGAATGCCTGCTTTACGTCATAATTACGCCACCTTACCACCCAGAGAATTTGTCTCGCTATTAGTGATTCTTACGGTGAAAATTTCGCCGATTTTCAGGTTTTCACCTGTAGCGTGAACCGCATGCAGATGCTGGCTCTTGCCAATCATCTGCCCCGCAAGCCGCCCCTTCTTCTCGAACAGCACCTTGACCTCTTGGCCCACCATCGCCTCTTGCAGGGAGCGTTGTTGCGTCGTCAATAACGCCTGCAACGTCTGCAACCGCGCGTTCGCCACATCCGCATCGACAAACGCCCGCTCTGCCGCTGGCGTGCCTGGGCGGGCCGAATATTTGAACGAATAGGCTTGCCCGTAATTGACCTCACGGATCAAATCCATTGTGGCATCAAAATCCGCATCCTCTTCGCCGGGGAACCCGACAATGAAATCGCCCGAGATCAGAATATCGGGCCGCGCAGCACGGAACCGTTCGATCAACCGGATATAATGCTCTGCCGTGTGCTGCCGGTTCATCCCCTTCAGCACCTTGTCACTGCCCGACTGCACCGGTAAATGCAGATAGGGCATCAGTTTTTCGCATTCGCCATGTGCGGCGATCAGGTCATCGGCCATGTCATTCGGGTGGCTGGTGGTGAACCGTATCCGTTCCAGCCCGTCAATATCATTCAACGCCCAGATCAGCCGTGTCAAACCCCAGCCATCGTTGTGATAGGCATTTACATTTTGCCCCAGCAAATTGATCTCGCGCACCCCGCGCTCCACCAGTTCCTGCGCTTCACGGATAATCCTCTCCGGCGGACGCGACACCTCGGCCCCCCGAGTATAGGGCACCACGCAAAACGCGCAAAATTTGTCGCACCCTTCCTGCACGGTCAAAAACGCCGACGGGGCGCGTTTGGGCAACGCACGATCCGGCAGATGGTCAAACTTGTCCTCTTCGGGAAAATCCGTATCCAGCGCGGTTTCCCCAGCCTCGACCTGCTTCATCATCGCAGGCAGCCGGTGATAGGTCTGCGGCCCAACCACCAGATCAACCATCGGCTGGCGGTGCATAATCTCGGCCCCCTCGGCCTGCGCCACACATCCGGCCACGCCGATTTTCAGATCAGGATTGGCGTCTTTCAGCGGCCTATACCGCCCCAGTTCCGAATATATCTTCTCGGCCGCCTTCTCGCGGATGTGGCATGTGTTCAGCAGGATCATATCCGCCCCCTCGGGCGCATCCACTTGGCTATAGCCAGAACCGCCCAGCGCTTCGGCCATCCGCTCGCTGTCATAGACATTCATCTGACAGCCATAGGTCTTAATATACAGCTTCTTTTTATTCGACATATCAGCCACCAAAATTCCCGCATTTGCGTCGCACTCCTACACAATGGAACGATCGCTTGCAATGAACCGCAAATTAACCGATTCTGGCGCAAACACGAATAACCACAGCGGGCAGCGTGATGCGATACAATGATTTGGCTGATTTTCTAGACAATGGCACCGCGGCATTGGCCCGCGGTCCCATCGCGCTGATTCTGGTCGAAGACCTGATCGAGGTCGACACAACCATCCGCCACCATCAGCAACTGGGCTTCAAATCCGTGCTGGTTTTTGCGCCAAACGAGTTGAAACTGCCAGACAGGCTGGAAAGCAAGATCCACCGCATCACCTACGACATGACAGCAGACGATGCGACCCAAACCGCGGTCAACGCGATCATCAAGGCCGCCCCCAATGTCTGGCTCTATTACTGCTACAACGCCGAATACCTGTTCTACCCGTTCAGCGAATCCCGCAGCGTTGGCGAAATGATCGCCTTCAACACGGAAGAACGGCGCAGCAGCATCCTGACCTATGTGATCGACCTCTACGCGGGTGATCTGCACGAATACCCCGATGCAATTTCGCTTGAAGACGCGCATCTGGATAAATCCGGCTATTACGCACTGGCCCGCCCCGACGCCGCCAATAAAAACCACCCCAAAGACCGCCAGCTGGATTTCTTTGGCGGCCTGCGCTGGCGGTTCGAGGAACACATCCCCGCTGCCCGTCGTAAAATCGACCGCGTATCGCTGTTTTTGGCCAAAAAGGGTTTGAAACTGCGCCCCGACCACACTTTGAGCGACGAAGAATACAACACCTATTCCTGCGAATGGCACCACAACATCACCGCATCCATCTGTTCATTCCGCACCGCCAAGGCCCTCAAAAGCAACCCGGGATCGACCTTTGATATCGAAACCTTCCGCTGGCACAATTCAACCGAATTTGAATGGCATTCCCAACAATTGCTGGATTTGGGGCTGATGGAACCGGGGCAGTGGTTCTAAGCGTATGCCTGTCGGAGATGACCTTTCCTTAATCGCGCTCTTTACCCTTTTTCACTCTAACGGCTGAATTAACCCCGCTTTAGATACCCCAAGAAATAAGATTTTCAATTTCCGTCGAATGTCAGCAGTGAGCCCTCTTTACCTAATTTCTGCAATGCAGCTAATGTCTGCTATCACGGTAGAGGCAAAAACGTTCAACAACCACTTGGATTTTGAACGGGGTTTGTGGAAGCATCAAACTAGGCCTTTTACGGACGTACCAAAAAGGAGCGTTTTTGGAGCGGTCCAAAGGACTCTTTTGACCAGCTTCCACATGGTCAATTTCAACCGAACAAGGTAAT
>NZ_JBSMEZ010000020.1:0-22493 GCF_056498605.1 Profundibacter sp. | reverse complement strand
TAAACACTCATCCACCTTTGCAGGTAATGTTTGAGCAGTTTGGCCATAAAATATCACCAAAAACCGCTGCGCGTATTCAGCAGATACTAGAGCGTGAAACTGGCGAACTGGTTGAAACCCTATGCTTCGCATCTAATAAGACCAAGGCCAATCAAAAGCGGCGACTTAAAACCAAAAAGAATGCGCGTCCGAGCCTCACGCCCGAAAGATTTGCAGAGATCGCAATGCAAACACTAGGCCTGAGGCGAACTATCTGTCCAGACACGGCTAAATTGGATATCGGCCATGCACTACAAGTGTTGTCGGTAAATGACGAATTGTTTGACTATAGAATATTTGAGCAATTACCTAGCCATCTTAGCGGTGCATTCGCCTGTATTATTGGTGACGCTGATGGGCACACCATATTGATGGAAGAAACAAGATTACAGAATGCTTTGAATGGTGTGCACTTTTTCCGCCACGTAATTTGCCATGAAATCGGCCACCACTTCCTCCACGGTGAGCAATTAACTTCAGACCAGAGAGTCATATTTGCACCTCAGGAGTTGGCTAAAAACGCTTGCGACATGATCGGTTCGGACGAACAAATCGAACAAGTGATCGACACGATTGAGGAGGTTGAAGCCGAGTGTTTTGCAACATTTCTCTTAGTTCCATGGGAAGCATTTATCAAGGGAACCACCACGAATTACCTCGCAGATGATTTTGGTGAGCAGAAAAAAGAAGTCGACAGGTACATGAAGTTTTTCAACATCCCAAGTGTATTGAATGCGTTTAAACAAGCCTTATGGGACGCTGAGCAATACCAACACCCAATCTTTAAGTTGCTTAATAAGAAAAACTGAGCGGTACTGTAATATAGAATCTCAACACTCCACCTCCCCATCAAAACATCATATGGAATTCATATGCGAGTCATATGGTTTTCATATACCGTTTTTCGCCCCTTCTGACCCACCTCACCCAAACGTCACCTGACATCCGCACCCGCCCCCGCTATACTGTGCAAAACTCCAGATCGGGGCCAAATATGCGCATCATCCTCTCCCTCATTCTGATCCTGCTCGCCAGCCAGTCCCCCGCCGAAAACCGGCTGGCCGATGAATCCTCGCTGTATCTGCAACAGCACGCCGACAACCCCGTCGACTGGTATCCGTGGGGCGAGGAAGCGCTGCAAAAAGCCCGTGCCGAGAACAAGATGATCTTCGTGTCAGTCGGCTATGCGTCGTGCCACTGGTGCCACGTGATGGAGGACGAAAGTTTCGAGGACGAGGCCATCGCCGCCTTTATGAACGAGCACTTCGTCAGCATCAAAATTGATCGCGAGCGCCGCCCCGATCTGGACGAGCAATTCATCATCGTCACCTCGTCCCTGACCGGCAGTTCCGGCTGGCCCAACTCGGTGTTCATGACCCCTGATGCCGAGCCGTTTTACGCCGGAACCTACTTCCCGCCGGATGTGTTTATGCAGGTGATGACCACGATCACCGAGGTCTGGCGCGACGATAACGCAGCCCTGCGCACCGAGGCTTTCACCATCTCGCAGAACCTGCGCGATTATCTGGATCAAACTGCCGTTCTGGGCGAGGTTTCAAGCGAGGACATCAACGCCGCCGCCACGGCCATTCTGGCCAACTTGGACGACTTCAACGGCGGCTTTGGCACCGCCCCCAAGTTCCCGCGCGAGAACGTGTTGCTGTTCCTGCTGGATCAGGCCGAGCGCACAGGGGACGCCACATTACTGGAGGCCGTGACGCTCACACTGGACGGGATGATCAAAGGCGGCATTCATGATCAAGTCGGTGGCGGGTTCCATCGCTATGCCACTGATCCGGAATGGAATATCCCGCATTTCGAAAAAATGCTGTATAATCAGGCGCTGATCGGGCGGGTCTTACTTCGCGCCTATTCCGCCACTGGCAACGCCGAATACGCCCGCGCCGCCACGCGCACGTTTGACTATGTTTTGCGTGATATGCGCAGCCCCGATGGCGCGTTTTTCAGTGCCGAGGATGCGGATTCTCTGAAAGATGGCGAACGGTCCGAGGGGGCATTTTACACATGGACCCCCGCACAGATCGAGGCCGCACTGGGGGATGATGCGGAGTGGATGATCCAGACACTCAACGTGGTTGAGGATGGTCCGTTCGAGGGAACGAACATACTGCATTTATCCGAATTTCCCGTGGGGCTGCACCTGTTTGACACCGCGCTGGAAACGATGCGGCTGGCCCGCAATGGTCGCGCGGCCCCGATCAAGGACAAGAAAATCATATTGGCGTGGAATGCCGAGATGATCTCGACTTTGGCCGAAGCCTCGCAAGTTCTGGACCGTCCGGATTATGGTGCCGCTGCGGTGCAGGCCGCTGATTTTATGTTGCAGAACATGTGGCCTGACGACGGGTTAAAACGCATCTGGTATCAGGGAACAGCGGGTACCGAGGCGCATTTGGTCGATTACGCAGCATTCGGGCGGACGCTATTGGCGCTGGACGATTATATCGGCGGGGATGATACCGATTGGCTTGGCATAGCCGACCGGCTGGCAGACGATATGGCGCGACTGTTTGCCGATGAGGGGCAAGCGATGCGGATGAACGCAGGCACGGTTGGTTTGGGGCCTTTCCGGCCACTGGATGACAACGAGATTGCGTCGGGGAACGCACAAGCGCTAGAATTGCTGGTCGGGTTGGATCGCCGCTTGGCACGCACAGGCGAGGCCGCGCCAAAGCTGGCAGCGGCGCTGGCGATTGACGCGATCAATTCACCGGATCAACGCACCTCAATCCTGACCGCTTTGGAGGTGCAGCGCGGCGGCCCTGTGGGCGCGATGCGGGTGTCAAACGGCGGGGCTGTGCGGGTGTTTGCCACGCTGGAGCCCGAGGGCGGAAAACTGGTGTTAAACGTGGATTTGCGTGAGGGTTGGCACATCAATGCGCATGAACCGCTTGAAGATTATCTGATCGGCATGGAGTTGTCCGTTTCGGATACGCCCGTTCAGGAAACCGCGTATCCCGAGGCCGAAATCAAGGCGTTGGGTTTCAGCGAAACCCCGCTGTCGCTCTATGAGAAAGCGTTCGTATTGACGGCTCCGTTGGGGGTGGTAGACACAGGGCCGGTGCGGGCGCAGTTGACGCTGCAGGCCTGCAATAACGAGGTCTGTTTGCCGCCCGACGATATGGTGTTCTGGATTTGGTGAGGGGACGCCCATCAAACCTTTCGGCTTACTTCGCAAGAGCGTAGACGCGCTGCGCAAGAGAGCGACGAGCGCCCCACCCTACACATAATCCGCAATTGAACGCCCGCTGACATGCCCCCAGACCATGCCCTCGTCCGCCAGCATCGTCACCACCATATTAGCCCCTTGTTCCGGCGTCATCGCCATCTCCAGATCGCGCCCGACCCCTGCGGTTTCATACATGTTTGATGAAATCTTGCCGGGGTAAAACCCCATCACCCGCACGCCTTTGGGGGCGCATTCGACTTCCATACAGCCAGTAAACCCGCGGATCGCCCACTTGCTGGCAGAATAGACACTGATCATTTTACGGGTATAGAGCGCGCCGGTCGACACCACGTTGATCACCGTGCCGCGCCCCTGCGCGATCATATCGGGCAACACGGCGTGGGTCATCAGGATGGTGCCGGTGGTGTTGGTGTCTACCACCGCCTGAATAGCGGCAGGCGTGTAGGTTTCAAACGCGCCTTCCAGCCAGATACCGGCGTTGTTGATCAGTCCCGCAATCGGGCCGTGGTCGGCTGAAATCTGCGCTGTCACCGTTTCAATAAACCCTGCATCCGACACATCCAGCTGATACCCGGCCACGCCCATATCGGCAGAAAGTTCGGCAACCTTGGCGGCGTTTCGCCCTGTCAGAACCGGTGTGTATCCCACCTCTTTTAACGCGGTTATTATGGCAAGGCCTAACCCGCTGGTCGCCCCTGTTACGATGATGGTTTTACTCATGTGATCCCGCTTTCCAACGCCAATTCCAGCTTTGGTTTTTGTGACACGGGTCACACTGGAATTGAAACACCATATGCCATCGCGCTATTTGCGCGACCCATAGATGTAAGCGATTGGGATGGCGTCAAGCAACCCATCAGTCAAACAGAAGCTATCTGACCCGCCGCGACCTTAGCACAATATCTTTTTGCGCGCCGGATCATAGGCCGACGATTTGACCAACTGCGCAGGGCTGCATCTGCCAAAGGCATTCACCTCGAATTCGCCCCGCTCGATCACATCGACTGGCAAGTATCCCAGCACCAATGACTGCCCCACCGTATAGCCAAAATTGCCGCTGGTGGTCTGGCCGACAGCTTTGCCGCCTTGCAGGATCGCCTCGCCGCCAAACACCGGCAAGGGGTGGTCCAGCGCCAGACAGGTCAGCTTGCGGCGCGCGCCCTCGGCCTTGATTTTCGCCAGCGCCGCACGCCCCAGAAAATCACCCTTGTCCCAGTCGATGACAAAGCCAAGCCCAGCCTCGATCGGGTTATAATCCGGCGTAATGTCCACACCCCACGCCAAATAGCGTTTTTCCAACCGCAGGCTGTCAATCGCGCGGTATCCGACATTGGCGATGCCAAATTCCTGCCCCGCCTGTTGCAGCACTTCAAAAACATAAGCCATGTATTCAGTCGGGATATACAGCTCCCACCCCAGCTCGCCAACATAGGTCACGCGGTAAGCCAGTGCTGGCGCATACCCGATGCGGATATCGCAGGCGGTCATAAAGGCAAAACCGTCATGGCTGACATCACTATCGGTGACTTTTTCCAACACCTTGCGCGCCAGTGGCCCTGTCAGATTGATCACCCCGTACCCCGAGGTGATATCGCGCAGCTGCACATCGGCACGCCTCGCCACCCATTGCTCGCCCATCGGTTTCAGGCTCATGCCTGTGCGGCTGTTGAACCCCGCCAGATTACGCGTGATCCAGTCGCGGTCACGCACGCCCAGCGCCGATCCGGTGATCAGCCAGAAACAGGTTTGCGAGCGCCGGATGATGGTGACATCAGCCTCGATCCCGCCACTGGCATTGCACAATTGCGTATAGGTCGCGCCGCCCACGGGCCGATCCACATTGGCCACCGCCAGATATTGCAAAAAGGCGCAGGCATCCTTGCCGCTGATCTCGAATTTGGTGAATGAGGACATGTCGATCAGCGCCACGCTGGTCCGCACCGCCTTGTGCTCCACCCCTGTGGTTTCAGCCTGCCCAGGTCGGTCAAACCCGAATTGGTCCACTGGCGCAATATCACCCGTGGCAAACCAGTTGGCGCGTTCCCAGCCAAACTTGCTGCCAAACACCGCGCCCTGATTTTTCAACGTTTCATACAGCGGACTGCGCCGCACCGCACGCGCACTGTCCAGTTCCTCACCCGGCCAATGGATGTCGTAATATTTCGCGTAACTTTCCACAGCGCGGTCGTGCAGGAAATCAGCCCCCGCCTGCAGTGGCCCAAAGCGGCGGATGTCAAAGGCCCACAGATCCAGCCCCGCATCGCCATGCATGATCCAGTTCGCCGCCGCCTTGCCCGCCCCGCCCGACGCCGCGATGCCGGATGTAAACGCACAAGCGGCAAAGAAGTTATCCAACCCCGGCACCGGCCCCATGATCGGCTCGCCATCCGGTGAAATCGGGATCGGGCCGTTAACAATGGTGCGAATGCCAAGACGCTCAAGGATAGGCAAACGCGCCATCGCCGGTTCCAGAAACTCGGTCAAACGGTCCATGTCGCCGTCAAACAGATGGCGCTCGTTTTGCCACGGAAACCCTTCAACCGGATTGACCTTGCGCGTCACCTTTTCCCAACCGCCAATCGCCAGCGCCCCCGGTTCCGGTTTGGCGTAATAACCGCCGTCAGGGTCGCGGAACGCAGGCAGGTCTTTGGGGATGTCATCGGTTTTTTCAGTCACCAGATACTGGTGCTCGACCACGCCTGCCGGAATTTCCACACCCGCCATCCAGCCGACTTGCCGCGCCCACAGACCAGCCGCGTTGACCACAGTATCAACTGCAATCGCGCCCTGATCCGTCACCACGTGCGTTACGCGATTACGCTTGCGGGTCAACGCCTTCACCATCACGCCTTCAATGATCCGTCCGCCATATTTGCGGATGCCTTTAGCATAGGCTTGGGTCAGGGAATTGGGGTCAATATGTCCGTCTGCCGGAATAAACGCAGCGCCAACCAGATCATCCACCGCCATCAACGGATAAATCTCCAGCGCCTCTTTCGGGGTCATCATTTGCATCTCGAAACCCACAGCTTGAGCGGCAGAATGCGATTTTAGCAACTCGTCCCAACGGTCCTTGCTGGCGGCAATGCGCATACTGCCGACCTTGCACCAACTCGGGTTTTGCCCCGTATCAGCCTCAAGCCCGTCAAACAATGCCACGCTGTCGCTCATCAACTGCATAAGGTTTTGCTGGCTGCGGAATTGTCCGACCAAACCGGCAGCATGCCATGTGGCCCCTTCGGTCAGTTGCGATTTCTCCAACAACAGCACATCGCGCACGCCGTTCTTGCACAGGTGATACGCAATCGAGGTGCCGATAACGCCGCCGCCAATGATCACGATCTGCGCTTGGGTCGGGAAGGTTTTAGCCATGATAAATCCTCACTATCCACGTTTCTTGCGGCGGTTCACACGCCGCGCGCGCTCGGGAACTTTCGCGCCCACATCAAAGCGCTCCCAACCCTCTTGCACATGGCTGTCCCCCGCAACCAGTCCTTTAAATTCGGCCCTGATCCGATCATCAATGGTTTTGTCAAACGCCACGGAATTGGGCGTCGACAGGATTTCCAGCGCTTGGTTCAGCGCCCGTTGCTGGATGGTGGATGATCCCTCCAACTCCCACTTCTCGCGCAGGTTCCGGTCGGCCAGATCAGGCATAAAGGTCGCAGTGTGCATCCGTTCCAGCGTGGCCGGATTGTCGGCAAACATGCCCGCCGCACCGGTATCCTTAATCTCTTGCACGCTGGCAGCTTCCTTGGAAAACCCAAAACCCCTGCGCACCCGTTTGACCATGCGGGCGATTTCGTTGTCGATCATCAACTGGCCAAAATCGAACGACATCAGCGCGTCCTGCAAGCCACCCATGACGATAAAATCAGCGCCCGATAGTGCACCCATCAACGGTGACATACCCTTTTCAAACCCCGATTGTGCATCCGAAACCTTGGAATTGGTCAGCCCCAGATACCCGCCTGCAGGCACGTTATAAAACCGCGCCATCTGGCAGACGGCAGAATTCATCATGCCGATTTCAATCGCGCCCGGCGCATAGGCCCCGTCGCGCATGTCGGCGAACACCGGCAGGAAATTGTAAATGTGTGCCGTGCCCGCCTTGGACATCTGCGCCAATGTCGCCACTGCCAGCCATTCAGCGTTCATAATCACCAACATACCGGGCAACGACAACGGCGTTGATAGCCCGCCCATCGGTGCGATGGTACCATAGGCCGTAATGTCGTTTTCGGCGAAATACATCATGGTGTCGGTGCTGTCGAAATCCAGCGTCAGCGGCGACACCGCCGCGCAATAGCCAAAGTTGATGAATGGCCGCTCCCAAAACGCTTCTTTGGACCCCGCAATCAACTCGCACAGTTTGATCACCTGCTTGGCCTCGCGCAGATCATAAACCGAGGTGCGCACAGGTTTGGTGCAGTTTTTCAGCGCCGCATAAAACCGTGTCAGGCTGAACTGATCCTTTGGTGCATCATCCGCCAAAGTCGAGATCGAGAACATGTCAAAGCCCTCGCAATTGTTCACCACATGGGCGATGCGGGCGATGTCCTCACTGGTGGACCGCCGACACATGCCAGTGACCGGATCGACAATATCGGGGGCGGAACTGGCGGTGGCGATCACCGGTAGTTTGCGCGGGAAGGTGATATCATAGGCAGGGTCACGGCCGCGCAGGGTGATGGTCGGCGGCACCATCTTGCGGTATTTTTCCACCACATCGGCAGGGATACGCACCATTTCGGTTTCATGATCAACAATCGCACCATGTTCGGCAAACCGTTTGCGCGCCTTTTCATTGCGCACCAACAGGCCGGTTTCTTCCAGAATTTCCAGAGATGACTGGTGGACGTATTCGATCTCGTCCCGGGTTAAAAACGAAAAATAATTCATGGCGCACCTCTTGGGAAAAATCCGGTTTTAAGCCCAAGATTAAGCAGGAATTCTGCTTGTCACAAACAATGATTACTGCCACAAAGCATAAGTAAAACTTATCCAAGGACGGCAAATATGCGACGCCCCCGCCTAAACGCTTTACGCACCTTCGAGGCCGCTGGCCGCAAGCTGGGCTTCTCGTTGGCTGCGGATGAATTGAACATTACCCAGGCCGCCGTCAGCCAGCAAATTCGCCAACTCGAGGCCTATCTGGGCGAACCACTGTTCCACCGGACCCACCGCCGCATATCGCTGACCACGACAGGTCAGACCTATCTGGATGCGGTGCAGCAAGCGCTGGGGCAGCTTGATACCGTGACCGATCAACTGTTCGGCACCCGCCCCGCCCCCGTCGCGACGATCCGCTGCACCTCCAGTGTGGCCACGCTATGGCTTGGGCCGAACATTCAGGATTTCAGGGCCAAACATCCTGATATCAACCTGCACATCAAAACACTGGAACAGGAAGGCGAGGTCAGCCCGTCAGCATCCGCCGATCTTGAAATATTCGTATCGGGTAAAACCGACCACGGCGCGGGCGTTACCCCGCTGTTGACCGCAGTGATCACGCCCGTCGCTGCCCCCCGATACCTAAAGGCAAATCCATGCGTTCATGCGCGTGACATTCTGGATTTCAGTCTGATCCACATACTGGGATATGACGATGACTGGCGCTATTGGTTCCAGACCTACGATCTGGACCCCAATCAGGTGCCGCGCGGGTTGTCCGCCGACAGCTCGCTGTTCGCCATTGACGCGGCCCTACGGGGTGACGGCATCTTTTTGGGCCGACGCCCGTTTATTGAGACCTACCTGAAATCCGGCGCGCTGACCGAGGTTTTCCAAAAACCGCACACCCTAAACGCCACCTATTACCTGAGGCAAAACAAAACCGGCAACAACACCCGCAATGCAG
The DNA here is from genome assembly GCF_056498605.1 of Profundibacter sp. Lineage (NCBI taxonomy): Bacteria > Pseudomonadati > Pseudomonadota > Alphaproteobacteria > Rhodobacterales > Paracoccaceae > Profundibacter > Profundibacter sp. Next base: position 13,383 of record NZ_JBSMEZ010000020.1, on the reverse strand, counting down.
ATCGGGTGGCCCAATGGCTGCATGACCTGACAAGGGGCGCTGCCTAGCGTTGCTTTGGTCATGACATTTGAACATCTAGATCAAATAACCCACTACGCCATCGAAACATTGTTCGACGGCGATGATGGCTGGCGGTCGGTGACCCGCGATCTGGTCCACCTCTGGCCAGATGCCAGCATTCTGGAAATCTGCTTTGCGCTGGTCGGGGCCGCAAGCGCTGTCGAGGGTAACTTCAGCGCCAGCAGCCCGTCCCGCGCCCAATCGGCGCAGGCTTACCGCTTGGCGGCCCTAGTTACCGCCGATCTATACGCAATGGAGGCGATTGGCGGCTATGGTAGCAACGCCAGCGATCTGGCCACCTATTGGCGCGAACACGATGACTACTTTCTAACCTTGTAGACCGTCGGCGGCTTCCCCCTTGACCATTTGGTAAAACTTGCAATACCCCCCCCTGATATGAGACCTTGTTTCTGGACCAAGGGAGCCAAGACGTTGCAAAGCAAAACACACCCCGTCACCGACCCTGTGAAAACCGCTGGCCTGCCGCAAGTGCACGCGCCGCGCAATGCAGGCATGGCGCTGGATATGGACTGGGTGATGGGCGCACAAGCCAACACCTCCGCCATTGAACGCCGCGCCAAAACCCTGCCCGGACGGCGTTCGGTCAAAAAGGAATTTCAGGCCGCGTGGATGCTCAAGGCGATCACCATGATTGATCTGACCACCCTGTCGGGCGATGACACCGCAGGGCGGGTGCGCCGTTTGTGTGCCAAGGCCCGCCAACCGGTGCGTGCCGATATTCTGGACGCGCTTGGCATGCCGAATATCACCACCGGCGCGATTTGCGTTTACCACGAAATGGTCGAAACCGCGGTTGAGGCACTCGATGGCTCCAGCATTCCCGTCGCTGCCGTATCCACCGGATTTCCCGCCGGTCTGTCACCATTCCACTTGCGAGTCGCCGAAATCGGCGAGAGCGTCAAAGCGGGTGCAGCCGAGATCGACATCGTGATTTCACGCCGCCACGCCCTGACCGGCAACTGGCAAGCGCTCTATGACGAAATGCGCGAATTCCGCGCCGCTTGCGGCGATGCCCACGTCAAAGCGATCCTTGCCACCGGCGAGCTTGGCTCTTTGCGCAACGTCGCCCGCGCCTCGCTGGTGTGCATGATGGCGGGGGCTGATTTCATCAAAACCTCGACCGGCAAAGAGAGCGTCAACGCCACCTTGCCCGTGTCGCTGGTAATGATGCGGGCGATCCGCGACTACCACATGAAGACGGGGTTCCGCGTCGGCTATAAACCGGCTGGTGGGATATCAAAGGCCAAAGATGCCGTGACCTACCTTGCCCTGCTCAAGGACGAGCTTGGAAACCGTTGGCTCACCCCCGATATGTTCCGCTTTGGTGCGTCGTCCCTGCTGGGCGATCTGGAACGCCAACTCGAACATTATGTCACCGGCAACTACTCTGCCTCTTACCGCCATGCGATTGGATAACATCATGACTGTAAAAGATATATTCGATAGCATGGACTACGGGCCTGCCCCCGAAAGCACCGCGCATGCGATGGCGTGGATCGTCAAACATGGCGGCAAAATGGGCCAGTTTATTAATGGCGAGTTCACCGCCCACCACGACGGTTTCGCCTCCAGAAACCCCGCCACAGGCGACATATTGGCGATGGTTACCCAAGCCAACAGCGATGACATTAACGCCGCCGTTTCAGCAGCCACCAAAGCCCAGAAAAAATGGGCCAAAACATCGGGACATGAACGCGCCAAAGTGCTCTACGCCATCGCCCGCCTGATGCAAAAACACAGCCGCCTGTTTGCGGTGCTGGAAACGCTGGACAACGGCAAACCGATCCGCGAAAGCCGCGATATCGACATTCCATTGGTGGCACGACATTTCTACTACCACGCTGGTATGGCGCAATTGCAAGAGTCCGAACTGCCTGACGCTGAACCACTGGGCGTTTGCGGCCAGATCATCCCGTGGAACTTCCCGCTGTTGATGCTATCGTGGAAAATCGCCCCCGCCATTGCGATGGGCAACGCGTGTGTTCTAAAACCCGCCGAATACACCTCGCTAACGGCCCTGCTGTTCGCCGAAATCTGCGTCGAGGCAGGTCTGCCAAAGGGCGTGGTCAACATCGTCACCGGCGACGGCGCCGTGGGTGAAATGATCGTCACCCACCCCGATATCGCCAAAATCGCCTTCACCGGCTCCACCGCTGTTGGCCGCCGCATCCGCGAGGCCACCGCCGGATCAGGCAAGGCGCTAACGTTAGAACTGGGCGGCAAATCCCCCTACATCGTATTTGACGACGCCGACATCGACAGCGCCATCGAAGGGCTAGTTGACGCCATCTGGTTCAACCAAGGCCAAGTCTGCTGCGCCGGATCGCGCCTGTTGGTGCAAGAGGGCATCGCGGACGAATTCTACGCCAAACTGCGCCTGCGCATGGACGGTCTGCGCATGGGCAACCCGCTGGATAAATGCATCGACATCGGCGCGCTGGTGGACCCTGTGCAGCACGCGATGATCACCGATATGGTCGCCAAAGGCGGCGATGAAGGCGAGGTTTACCACGCCAAATGCACCCTGCCCAATCAGGGCTGTTACTACCCGCCGACCCTGATCACCGGCCTGCAATCCTCGGCCATGTTGATGCAAGAGGAAATCTTTGGCCCCGTGCTGGTCTCGACCACCTTTCGCACCCCGGCCGAGGCCGTGCAATTGGCCAACAACACCCGCTACGGGTTGGCCGCATCCGTCTGGAGCGAGAACGTCAATCTGGCGCTGGATATCGCGCCAAAGCTGGTCGCGGGCATCGTCTGGGTCAACGCCACCAACCTGTTTGACGCAGCCGCCGGATTTGGCGGCGTGCGCGAAAGCGGCTTTGGGCGCGAAGGCGGCTGGGAAGGGCTATCGGCCTACACCAAGCCAAAGACCAACGCCAAATCGCTGGCCCCCGTGGCCGCTGTTGCGGCCCCGAAAGAGGCCAAAATCACCGGACTGGACCGCACCGCCAAAATGTATGTCGGCGGCAAACAAACCCGCCCCGACAGCGGCTATTCCACCGCGATCTGGTCCCCCAAAGGCGAGCTGTTGGGTCACGTCGGCAATGGAGCTGCCAAAGACGTGCGTAACGCGGTCGAGGCCGCGCATAGCGCCAAATCATGGGGTAAAACAACCGGCCATCTGCGCGCGCAAATCCTGTATTATATCGCCGAAAACCTGTCGGCCCGTGCCGATGAATTCGCGCATCGTTTGAATGACCTTAGCGGCACCTCGGGTGGCCGCAAGGAGGTAGACGCCTCGATTTGCCGCCTGTTCACCTACGGGGCATGGGCCGACAAATACGACGGCCAAGTCCACGGCGTGCCCATTCGCGGCATTGCCTTGGCGACGAAAGAACCGGTCGGTGTGATCGGCGCACTCTGCCCTGACGAGGCCCCGCTGCTGGGCCTGATTTCGGTGATGGCCCCCGCCATTGCGATGGGCAACACTTGCGTTTTGGCCGCCAGCCAACCCGCCCCCTTGGCGGCGACGGATTTCTATCAAGTGCTGGAAACCTCCGACGTGCCAGCAGGGGTCGTCAACATCCTGACCGGCCCCCACGCCGATCTTGGCAAAACGCTGGCGGGTCATATGGATGTGGACGCGGTCTGGTCGTTTTCCTCGACCGACCTGTCGGCCAGCATCGAGGGTGCCTCGGCCAGCAACCTGAAACGCACATGGGTGAATAACGCACGGACCCGCGACTGGTTCGGCACAGCGGGCGAGGGCCGCGAATTCCTGATGCATGCCACCGAGGTCAAAAACATCTGGGTTCCATACGGAGAATGATCACCCGCACCCATCAAAAAGGCGACGCCCATTCCACCGCCGTCTATTCGGATTGCGAGAAATACCGCTATTCCCTGACCCGCGTGTGGGAACCTGAGGGCCGAAAAGCGTTCTTCGTCATGCTCAACCCCTCAACCGCCACCGAAGTGCAAAATGACCCAACGGTGGAGCGTTGCGAGCGCCGTGCCCGCACGCTGGGGTTCGGGGCGTTCCGCGTCGCCAATATTTTCGCATGGCGCGATACCGATCCACGAAAAATGCGCCGCGCGACCGCCCCAATTGGCCCCGCCAATGACGCCGCAATTTCCGAGGGGTGTGACTGGGCCGACCAGATTATCTGCGCGTGGGGCACCCACGGCGAACACCGCGCGCGTGGCCCACAGGTCGAAACCCTGATGCGGGCCACCAACCTGCCGCTGTTCCATCTGGGCCTGTCCAAAGCAGGCCATCCCAAACACCCGCTCTATATCGCCTACGCGGTGCAGCCGGAACTGTGGGAAGGTTAGTAGGGCAACATCGCCCCAAAGCTACAACAGTATGAGGGGAATGAGGGGCCGCAAAAGCATGTCATGCGTGCAGCCCCAGTTTCGGGCCTAAGCACCCAGCGCCATGGGCTGCAGCTCGATCTGGCCAACCGCCAATCCGTCAGCACCGATAACACTGGCCACCTTGACGCCATTCAGAAAAATATCGGCCCCCGTGCCATCGGCAAAATCGACAACCTGCACGTTTGGTACCGGAGTGACCGCCGGATCAAAAAACAGAACCAGCTTATCCTCGTTCCGGTCAAAATCGGTAATTTCGGACTCCTGCCCGTCGACAATATATGCGCCGGTATAAAATGTATCCGCCCCTTCGCCACCGGTTGCCACATCATCGTTGCCAAGAAAAAGAAGGTCGTCACCCGTACCGCCATCCAGCACATCACCGACATCTTGATCAACAGGGCCAAAGGGCACTGTAGCGTCCATTGTGCCATCCAGAATATCATTACCATCACCACCATTCAGCACATCAGCCCCGAACCCGCCATACAGAGTATCATCACCGTCATCGCCATTCAGAACATCATCTCCATCACCGCCGTCCAGCACGTCATGGCCCAGCCCACCATATAATACATCAGCGCCATTCCCGCCAACCAATGTATCATTGCCTGCCTGTCCAAACAGCCCGTCCACACCATCACCGCCGTCCAGCACGTCATTGCCCAGCCCGCCATATAATCCATCAGCTCCAGCGCCGCCAACCAATGTATCATTGCCTTCTTGGCCAAACAGCCGGTCCGAACCATTGCCGCCAAACAGCCCGTCATTGCCATCGCCGCCATAAATCCGATCGTCACCGTCATTGCCGGAAACCAGATCGCTACCTGCGTTGCCAGCTAGGCTGTCGTTGCCAGCACCCCCATAAACCGCATCATCACCAGCCCCGCCGCGCACGGTGTCATTGCCGTCGCCGCCCTCCATGATGTCATTACCGCCCGCGCCTTCCATCAGGTCGTTGCCGCCAAGGCCCAGCATATCGTCATCACCATTGGTGCCATTCATCACGTCGTCGCCATCCGTGCCCAGATCCTGACTGACAGCATCATCATCGCCGCCGCCGCCAATCCCTGCACCAATCAGCAACATCACCAAAATGCTCATTAAACCAACCATTGTATTCCCCACCTTTTACATTCTCGCCCAGCGCGATTCTTATATTAATTCAAGTCTTAAACAGTTAGGTCCAAAACCCAATAGATAGCAGCACAAGTGCAGCACCTTGCCTTCAATCCAATCGACAGTATGGTGCCTTAGCAGCCATTATCCTGAAAGGTGAAACAGTAAGCATATGACAGAGGTCGAAAATCAAAACACCGCCGACTTGCAGGCCGACCTGCAAGCGCTTCAGACTGAACTGCATCTGCTCAACACGCATCGCTTTGTGCGCATTCACAATTCGATGTGGCGGCTGATCACATTCCAGTTCATCCGCGGCCTTGCCTTTGGCCTTGGCTCGGTGATTGGCGCGACTATACTTGTCTATTTGTTGGTCTCGCTGCTTTCAAATATCGATTTTATCCCGATCATTGGCGAATGGGCCAAAGAGATCGTAGATATGATCACCCAAAACGGAACCGGCCAGTAAAACCGCTTTCCTTTCACCCAAAATCACCCTATACGCGCGCATCCGTCTGATTCAGATGGACAAACCCTCCAAGGGCCTTGCTGGACGACATCCCGGCCTGCGCCATTCACTTTAATCCTACAAAGGAGACCCCGATGTCGATTACCAAAGAAGAAAAGACCCGCCTCATGACCGAATTCGCAACCACGGAAGGTGACACTGGTTCACCCGAAGTTCAGGTTGCCGTTCTGTCATCGCGGATCGCGACATTGACCGAGCATTTCAAAACCCACAAAAAGGATAACCATTCCCGCCGTGGTCTTTTGCGTCTGGTGGCAACACGCCGCAAATTGCTCGATTATGCCCGCAGCAAAGACGAAGCGCGTTATCAGGATCTGATCAAACGCCTTGGCCTTCGCCGCTAAACCAACACCAAGTTGCGCCCTGCGGGGCGCTTCTTGCATTTTACGATGCTGCAATTCGTCGGGCCTAACGAAGATGCTTATGCAAATTGAAACAGGCCACGGACGTACGGTCCGTATGTAAACGGCCCAGCTGGGGATACGCCCCAAGCGGCCAAATTAGGAAAAGATATGTCTAAAGATATGTTCAAAGAAACAAGAAAATCGATGGAGTGGGGCGAAGAAACGCTGACACTCGAAACCGGCAAGATTGCCCGCCAGGCAGACGGCTGCGTCATCGCCACCTTGGGCGAAACCAGCGTTCTGTGTGCTGTGACGTTTGCAAAGACGCAAAAACCGGGTCAGGATTTCTTTCCGCTGACCGTTCACTACGGTGAAAAATATTACGCCGCCGGTAAAATCCCGGGTGGCTTTTTCAAACGCGAAGCGCGTCCAACTGAAAAAGAAACGCTGACATCGCGTTTGATTGACCGTCCAATCCGCCCGCTGTTTGTACCCGGCTTCAAAAACGAAGTTCTCGTGATCTGCACCGTGCTGTCGCACGATCTGGTCAATGACCCAGACATGGTCGCGATGATTGGTGCCTCGGCTGCCCTGACAATTTCCGGCGCGCCATTTATGGGCCCAATCGCCGCCTGTCGCGTTGGTTTTGAGGACGGGGAATACACGCTGAACCCTGAAATCGACGACATGCACGATCTGCGCAACAAACCAGAACAACGTCTGGACCTTGTTGTTGCCGGTACCAAAGATGCTGTGATGATGGTTGAATCCGAGGCATACGAATTGTCCGAGGCTGAAATGCTGGGCGCGGTTAAATTTGCCCATGAGCAAATCCAGCCAGTCGTCGACCTGATCATCGACTTTGCCGAGGATTGCGCCAAAGAGCCGTTTGATTACCAAGCGCCTGATTATTCCGACCTGTCCAAGGCCGTGAAAAAAGCTGGCGACAAAGCCATGCGCAAAGCCTTCAAAATCACTGATAAGCAAGAACGCACAACCGCTGTTGCCGCTGCCCGTGATCTGATCAAGGAAGCGCTGACCGAGGACCAGTTGGCAGACGCCAACCTTGGCTCCGCGATGAAGGGTCTTGAGGCGAGCATCCTGCGCGGTGACGTTGTTAAAACCGGCAAACGCATTGATGGTCGTGACACCACGACGGTTCGCCCGATCGTTTCGGAAACCGGCCTTTTGCCACGCACCCACGGTTCTGCCCTGTTTACACGCGGCGAGACCCAAGCACTGGTTGTATCCACGCTGGGCACTGGCGATGACGAGCAAATGATCGACGCGCTGCAAGGCATGTATCGCTCACCGTTCATGCTGCACTATAACTTCCCGCCCTACTCGGTTGGCGAAGTTGGCCGCTTTGGTTTCACCGGACGTCGTGAAATCGGCCACGGTAAACTGGCCTGGCGTGCGCTTCAGGCTGTTCTGCCTGCCGCGACTGATTTCCCCTACACCGTGCGCGTTGTGTCGGAAATTACTGAATCCAACGGTTCATCCTCAATGGCGTCCGTCTGTGGCGGTTCCTTGTCGATGATGGACGCTGGTGTGCCACTGAAAGCACCGGTTGCCGGTGTTGCCATGGGTCTGATCCTTGAGGACAGCGGCAAATACGCCATCCTGACCGACATTCTGGGTGACGAAGACCACCTTGGCGATATGGACTTCAAAGTGGCCGGTACTGCTGCCGGGATCACCTCCTTGCAAATGGACATCAAGATTGGCGGTATCACACCGGAAATCATGGACAAAGCCTTGGCCCAAGCCAAAGATGCACGTCTGCACATCCTTGATGAAATGGCCAACGCACTGACAGAAGCCGGTGAATTCTCTGCCCACGCACCACGCATTGAAACCATGCAAATCCCGACGGATAAAATCCGCGAAGTGATTGGCTCGGGCGGTAAAGTGATCCGCGAGATCGTTGAAGTATCCGGTGCCAAGGTCAATATCGATGACGACGGCATCATCAAGATCGCTTCGGCCAACGCTGACCAGATAGCCAAAGCCTACGAGATGATCAACGCCATCGTGGCCGAGCCGGAAGAAGGCGTGATTTATCGCGGTAAAGTCGTGAAAATCGTCGATTTCGGCGCTTTCGTGAACTTCTTTGGCAAACGCGACGGGTTGGTCCACGTCTCGCAAATCGAAAACCGCCGCCTGAACCATCCGTCGGATGTGTTGAAAGAAGGTCAAGAAGTCTGGGTCAAACTGCTCGGATTTGATGATCGCGGCAAAGTTCGTCTGGCGATGAAAATGGTCGATCAGGACAGCGGCAAAGAGATCGCGGAAGAAAAAGAGTAATCTTTACTTCACGGAACTAAAAAAGGCCCCGATGGAAACGTCGGGGCCTTTTTATTGTCAGCACCTTGTTACGCTGCGATATGCTCGTGGCAAATCTGGGTTTCCTCACCCGCCTGCAAAGGCAGCTTAAGCAACCCGCACCACATTGCACCGTCTTTCATCCCGTGATGTTTGCACGTCCTGCACAGCCCGAAACTGCGCCCCTGCCGCATCTCCAACAACCGTGACAACAGGTCTTTTACCCCCCGCTGCAACCCGTCCTTTTCATTATCCCCCATCGCCTTCAATACATCCAGAAAATCAGTGCGTGCCTCCAGAACCTGCACACCCTTTTCCGTCAACGAAAACACCCGCGCGCGCCTGTCCACCTCGGCGGGTTTTTCCAAAACATACCCTTTCTTGGTCAGCGCTTTTAGCGTCTGTGACACCGTTCCACGGGTTGTTGAAAGATAATCGGCAACTTGCGACGGCGATCTGGAAAACCGATTGGCGCGGGCAAGATACCCCAGCGCCGCCATCTGAGCCGGATTCAATTCGTCATTGCGCAATAACGCCGCGTGAACCCGCGTTAGCCGGTCAATCAGATCATAAACTTCAGTTTCTTTTTGCATGTTTATTTAATAGCGAGTCGCTATTTTTGTTGCAAGCAATATTTTCATATGGTAGCGAGTCGATATCATTAACCCGAAAGGACACTAAAATGAAACTCGCTCACATACTCCTCGGCTTCGCTCTTGTCGCCCCCACCACAGCAATTGCCGGCGGCACAAATGCCGCCGATATGCCGGACGCGGTTAAATCCGCCGCCGACAGCACAAAAACCGCAACATTCGACATCCTCGCGGCCCACATTCATCAGGAGGGGCGCATTGCGACCTTCCATATGTCCACCGCGGGCCAAACGGGCACAACCACCCCCACCGTGGTTGGTGAACTGGCAGGCGCACCTGTGCTTGCCTATGTCTGGCCCACCTCGCTAGACCCATCCACCGTGGGCTTTGAAGCAGGCACAGGCATCCTTGCCCTCACCGCCACCAGTCACCCCGACTTTGACGACACGCCGCTATATGACGAAAACAGTGACAGTGATACGGCGAACGATGGCGCGCTATGGCATAGCCATTGGGTCGTATTAACCCCGACCGAGGCCTGCGGGGCGGGTGCGTTGGCGGTGCGTGACATTCCTGAAGGCGAAACCCCCGATATGCCCCTGACATGGCCCGGTTTGCCAATCTTTCTGGACAGCCCCGGCTACACGCCGATCCTGTCAGAAACCGAAATATCGGTGGTCGTGCCCTTTGCAAATGCGGCCAATCTTGCTGGAACGTCTTACGATGGTGTCACCGCCGCACTAAAGGTCAACACCGATCTGCATGCGCCCTTGCTTTGCGTCACGGATGTGTTTGACGTCGCTTCGGGCGACCTTAGCCTTCCGGGTGTCATCAAACCCTGAACAGCAAAAGGCCCCGATGGAAACATCGGGGCCTTATTGATTACGAAATTGTTATTATGGATATCACCTTAATGCAGCTATAATTTATCACTGGTTCGTGAACCAACTTCCACGCGCCAAATTTTACTGCATTCTTGCTGGAGAACCCCTATTATGCTGAACAGGCGCCATTTTATTTCAACGGGATTTGCCATGGGGGGGCTTGGGCTTTCCGGTGCATACGCCCATACCGCCAAAAGTGATTACACCCTTCCCGAGGAATTCCTACCACGCGAAGTCAGGATAGGCGGCGATCTCCCCGTCGGGGAAATCCATGTAGACCCCAACCGATTTTTGTTATACCTGACGTTGCCAAAGAAAATGGCCATCCGTTATACTGTCGGTGTCGGTCGCGCTAATCTCTATCATAGCGGAACCTATGTTGTCGGGGCCAAACGGGAATGGCCCAGCTGGAAACCCACCCCGGACATGATGAAACGCCAACCCGTTTCCTTCAAAAACTTCGAAGAAGGCGGCCGGTATGAAAAAGGGATGCCAGGTGGGGTCAATAACCCTTTGGGCGCGCGGGCTTTGTATCTGTATACTGAAAAAGGCGACAGCTATTTGCGGATCCATGGCACCAATGCACCACGCACAATCGGCACAGCGGTTTCAAACGGCTGTGCAAGACTGGTGAACCCGCATGTCATTGATCTCTATAACAGGGTGCCTATCGGAACCCGTGTAGTGCTCTATCCAAAGGCAAACGCGGGACCGGAACATTCTTGAATCCGCGTTTTCAAGATGAAACAGGCCCCGATGCTTCCTGCATAGGGGCCTGTTTCATCTTGATGCCAGCCAAAATTACTTCGGCGATTTCGCCATCCGCAGATATGGCAGCTTGATATCGATCTCGCCAAACTGCGCCCGCGCCTCGTCATCATCCAGCGACGTCACAACGATCACATCGCCACCCACCTGCCAGTTCGCAGGCGTCGCCACAGGGGCCCTATCAGTCAACTGGATCGCGTCCAGTGCCCGCAGGATTTCATCAAAATTCCGCCCCACTGTCATCGGGTAGATAATCATCGCGCGAATTTTCTTGTCCGGCCCGATGATAAACGTGGTGCGCACTGCGGCGGTTTCTGCGGCGGTGCGACCATCAGCCAAATACGCCTCGGCGGGCAGCATGTCGTATAGTTTGGCAATATTCAGGCTGGTGTCATCCAGAATGGGGAATGTCATCGGCGCACCGGAAAACCCCTCAACATCGGCTTTCCATTTGATGTGCTCCTCCACGCTATCGACCGACACGCCAATCGGCTTGGCCCCGCGTGCGGCGAATTCCTCGGCCAACTGCGTTACCGCCCCGAATTCAGTGGTACAAACCGGCGTGAAATCCTTGGGGTGCGAAAACAGGATCGCATAGTTATCACCAACCCAGTCGTGAAAATTAATCGTGCCCTCGGATGATTCCGCTGTGAAATCGGGGGCAATGTCATTGATCCTTAAACCCATAGTCCTGTTCCTCTTGATGTTATAAAATCTCGCTTCGCTGCTTTCGCAACTTAGAATGAATATAAGTTACAGCTGTAAATCGTCTACCCCAAACCGCCGGACATGTTGCCGCACGGTTATATCAAACCGTTTTCAACACCCGCTCCACCGTTTCAATCGCGTCCTGCCAACGCCTTCAGGCGTTTGATCATCCGGTTATACCAGCCTACGGAATTATTGTCCCGATACAATAGATTTACCACTCCCCCTTGCCCCGACTCGGCAGCGGTGACAGGCTGCGCGCGAAACACATCAGGAGGCTCGCATGACCAACACCCGCAACTTTTACATCAACGGCCAATGGGTCGCCCCATCTACCCCCAATGATTTCGACGTGATCAACCCGTCAAATGAGGAAATCTGCGCCACCATCTCGCTGGGTTCCCAAGCCGACACAGACGCCGCCGTTGCCGCCGCCAAATCCGCCTTCCCCGCATGGGCCGCCGTGCCGCAGGCCGAAAAGCTGGCGCTGCTGGAAAAACTACTGGCAGAATATAACAAACGCGCGCGTGATCTGGCCGAGGCGATGTCGCTCGAAATGGGCGCGCCGATTGACCTTGCCAAAACCTCGCAGGTCGGTGCGGGCGCATGGCACATCGCCAATTTCATCGAGGTCTATAAGGATTTCAAATTCGACCGCATGCTGCGGCCCGATGCCCCCGATGACCGCATCCTGATGGAACCGATCGGCGTCTGCGCCATGATCACCCCGTGGAACTGGCCCATGAATCAGGTCACCCTGAAATGCATCCCCGCGATGGCGGCTGGCTGCACCATGGTGCTGAAACCCTCAGAAATCGCGCCGCTATCGTCCATCGTGTTCACCGAAATCGTCGATGCCGTCGGTTTCCCTGCGGGTGTCTATAACATGGTGAACGGCGATGGCGTCGGGGTCGGTACCCAGCTCTCGGTCCACCCCGATGTCGATATGGTGTCCTTCACCGGCTCCACTCGCGCGGGCACGCTCATCACCAAAGCCGCCGCCGACACCGTTAAACGCGTGTCGCTGGAACTGGGAGGCAAAGGCGCCAACATTATCTATGCCGACGCCGATGAAAAAGCGGTAAAGCGCGGCGTGTTGCACTGCATGCAAAATTCTGGCCAGTCCTGCAACGCCCCGACGCGGATGATGGTCGAACGCTCGATTTACGACGCCGCCGTCAAAACCGCCGCCGAGGTCGCAAACGCGACCCAAGTCGGCCCCGCCGACGTCGAGGGCCGTCACATCGGCCCCGTGGTGTCCGAACTGCAATACAACAAAATCCAGGACATGATTCAGGTTGGAATTGACGAGGGCGCGCGCCTTGTCGCCGGTGGCCTTGGCCGTCCCGATGGCCTGAACCGCGGCTACTATGTCCGCCCCACGGTGTTCGCCGATGTGTCCAATGACATGGCAATTGCCCAACAGGAAATCTTTGGCCCTGTGCTGTCGATCATCCCGTTTGACACCGAAGAACAGGCGTTGGAAATGGCCAACGACACCCTCTATGGCCTGACCAACTACGTCCAGACCGCCGACCACGACAAAGCCAACCGCGCCGCGCGTGTGTTGCGCTCCGGCATGGTGGAAATCAACGGCACATCGCGTGGTGCCGGTGCGCCGTTTGGTGGCTACAAACAGTCCGGTTCAGGGCGCGAAGGCGGCGTCTGGGGGCTGGATGATTTCCTCGAGGTGAAATCGGTGAGCGGTTGGGTGG
>NZ_JBSMEZ010000019.1:0-9725 GCF_056498605.1 Profundibacter sp. | reverse complement strand
AGTCCATTGATTATCTGTTAAAACCGTTCGTATCAAAGCTGCTCTCCTTTTGTTTGCAACATTGAATCAGAACTTAAACAGAATGGGAATCCCTAAACGTCAACAGGCCCTAATAAAGATTCTAACTATTTGATAATAATTAAGATAGTTTAAGTGCTAACAGTTCCACTATTCCGGAATAGTGGAACTGTTTTCAATCTGTGTTTAACCGCGATTTGACAATGCTCGACGATTTGCCTTAAACGCAACCTTATGAACACGCAGCACCATATCACTACCATCCGACGCCGAGGCATCCGCGCCTGACGTCCCGCCGCCTGTTCGCCCGCGCTTTTTTTGCGCAATCTTTTCTGAAATATTGACATGCCCCTGTCCATGCGGCACCCCCGTATGACAATCATGGGCTTCATCAAAAGGACCGCCGCAATGATACCCTCAGTTCTGCCGACCTATTCCCGCGCACCGCTTTCCTTCGTCAAAGGCGAAGGCAGCTGGCTGATCGAGGCAGACGGGCGCCGATTTCTGGATTTTGGTGCGGGGATAGCGGTGAACGTGCTGGGGCATGCGAACCCGACGCTGACGGCGGCATTGACGCAGCAGGCGGGGCAGCTTTGGCACACCTCGAACCTATATGAAATCCCGCAGCAAAAGGCGCTGGCCGACAAGCTGGTCGAGGCCAGTTTTGCTGACACTGCGTTTTTCACCAACTCCGGCACCGAGGCTTGCGAGTTGGCGATTAAAATGACCCGCAAATACTGGTTTGATAAAGGCCACCCCGAGAGGGTGAAAATCATTGCCTTTGAAGGGTCATTCCACGGCCGTTCTGCCGCAGGTATTGCCGCTGCAGGGTCCGAGAAAATGACCCATGGGTTTGGGCCATTGCTGCCCGGGTTTGTGCATCTACCGTTTGGCGATCACGAGGCCCTGGCGGCTGAAATGGATGATACTGTTGCCGCGGTGATCGTTGAACCTGTGCAGGGTGAAGGCGGTATCCGCCCGTTGCCTGACGCTTGCCTGAAAGGTCTGCGTGATGTCTGTGACGAAACGGGCGCCTTGATGATACTGGACGAAATCCAGTGCGGCATGGGGCGGACCGGCAAACTGTTTGCCCATGAATGGGCCGGCGTTAGCCCCGACATCATGCTGGTTGCCAAGGGCATCGGCGGGGGCTTTCCGTTGGGCGCATTACTCGCCACAGAAAACGCAGCATCCGGCATGACCGCTGGCACGCACGGCTCGACCTATGGCGGCAACCCGCTGGCCTGTGCGGTTGGCAATGCGGTGATGGACATCGTTGCAACAAATGAATTTCTGACAGACGTGAACCGCAAGGCGGGGACTTTGCGCCAAAAGCTGGAGGGGTTGGTAGCCGCACATCCCGATGTATTTGAGAGTGTGCGCGGGGCGGGCCTGATGTTGGGTTTGAAATGCGTCGCGCTAAATATGGACGTGATCAATGCGGGTTATGCGGCCGAAATACTGATCGTACCCGCCGCCGATAATGTGGTGCGCCTATTGCCACCGCTAAATATTTCCGACGCTGATATCAGCGAAGGCATATCGCGCCTTGATACGGCTGCGACTGCAGTTTCCAAAGGACTAAACACATGAACCATTTTCTGGACATCCACACCACTAACCCCACCGCCCTGCGCGGCATGATTGATCAGGCGCAAGCGATGAAAGAGGCGCGCAAGGGCCTGCCCAAAGGCACACCTGATGCAGAGCAACCTTTGGCCAATCATATGGTCGCGCTGATCTTTGAAAAACCATCAACCCGCACACGGGTATCCTTTGATGTGGGCATCCGGCAGATGGGTGGGCAAACGCTGGTTTTGTCGGGCAATGACATGCAATTGGGTCATGGCGAAAGCATTGCCGATACGGCGCGGGTTCTAAGCCGCTATGTCGATATGATCATGATCCGCACGTTCGAGGAAAGCATCCTGCACGAATTGGCCGAATACGCCGATGTGCCGGTGATCAACGGGCTGACCAATACCAGCCACCCCTGTCAGGTGATGGCCGACGTGATGACGTTCGAGGAACACAACGGGCCGATTAAAGGTAAAAAGGTGGTGTGGACAGGGGATGGTAACAACACCTGCGCCTCCCTACTGCACGCGGCAGGGCAGTTTGGTTTTAACTTTACCTTTGCGGGGCCAGAGGAACTGGACCCCGCCCCCGAACTGATCGCATTCGCCCGCTCAAAGGGGGTGACGGTGACAATCGAACGCGATGCCGAGGTCGCTGTGCAGGGGGCCGATCTGGTGGTTGCCGATACATGGGTTTCGATGCACGACAGCCAGTCCACCCGCCAGCGGCGGCATAACCAGCTAAAATCCTATCAGGTCAATGAGCACCTGATGGCGCAGGCCAAACCGGACGCCTTGTTCATGCACTGCCTGCCCGCGCACCGAGAAGAAGAAGTGACGTCTACGGTGATGGACGGCCCGCAATCGGTGATCTTTGACGAGGCCGAAAACCGGCTGCACGCGCAAAAGGCAGTGATGCGCTGGTGTTTGGGGGTTTAATGGGCAGATGTATGATTTCATAAGCTTTGAAATTTTTATCGCCCCCAGTGTTCTACTGTTCTGCTATTATCTGGGCGCGGTGGGGATTCCGCTGGCAGCTGTCCTGCTGGTGCGCAAATTGTTTGCCACTTATCCGGCTCTAGGCGGGGCCGCGAAAACTGCGGGTGCGCAATTAAAGGCGAATGTATCGCGCAAGAACCGGTTGCGGATATATTTGGCGATGGCGGCAGTATTTGTTTGTATGGAAATTGTCTGGCGGATGATGTTTGAAGCAATGATCGCCTATTTCCAGATGCGCGAAGCACTGATGGGGATGGCCGGATCATAACCGGTTATTTCCGCCTTGGTTTGGCCCGCAATGTCGGGTCCGCTTTGGTCGGATCTTCCGGCCACGGGTGTTTTGGATACCGCGCCCGCATGTCTTTGCGCACGTCCGCATAGGAAGATGCCCAGAACCCCGGGATGTCCATCGTGGTTTGCACGGGGCGACGTGCGGGCGACAGCAGGGTGACGCGCAGGGGGGTGTGGCCGATATGGGGGTGAGTGGTTACGCCGAACATTTCCTGTAGGCGCAGGGTGATTTCGGGGGCTTCACCGCTGTAATCAATCGGGACCTTGTTGCCAAGCGGGGTGATGAAATGTGCGGGAGCTAAGCTGTCCAATTTCTGTTGTTGCTCCCAGTTTAGCGATTGGCGAAGCGGTTCAAGCAGGTTCAGGCCTTTCAGATCACCAGCGGTTTTCAGGCCGGATAGGTATGGCAATAACCATTCCCCGATCCGCGCCATCAATGCGTCATCCGCAAAATCGGGCATTCCGTCAACCAGCAAAACCCGCGCCTGAAACCTCCGTGCCGCATCAGACCACGGCAGGCCCAGTTCGCGCACCCCGTCCAGCATGGCAAGGGCGACGGTCTCAGAGGGCACATCGCGCCATATCCGGTCCGCCAGCACCAACGCGCCGTAACATTCCTGTTGTCGCGCCACCACGCGGCGCTCGCGTTTTGACCATTCGCAATGGTCGCGCCAGTTTATCTGTTCGCCAAATAGCGCCCGCACACCGGCCTCGGAAATTTCCACTGCTTGCCTGACGCGGGCCTCGCGGATGTCGCCGTCCAGATCGGTGGCCACGATCAGCCGTGCCGCCGCCATCGGATCATCATCGCGCATCACAGCCCCCTTGCCCCCCGACATTACCCAGCGCGGCGCGTCCCCTTTGCGGCGCAGGCCAATGCGGTCGGGGTAGGCGAGCGCGGCCATTTCGCCGAGCGTTAGCGCGGGCTTGTCACGGCCTTTTTGCAAGCGTTTTGCATCAGCGCGGATGCGGTGCACAGCGCCAGCATTCACCATGTAGGGGCGCTCGGATGCAAAGCGTTTGGGATTGGCAATTGCCTCCATCCGCAAGGCCAGATCGACGGGTGCGCCGCGCAGCGGATCACGTTCGGCCAGCAAGGCGGCGAAGGTTGCGGCCTGTGGCCCGGCGATGGCCAGCATGTGGGCCAGACGCGGGTGTAGGGGCAGGGTGGCCAAGGTGCGGCCATGTGCGGTGATCCGCCCCGCCACATCCAGTGCGCCCAGCTGCTTCAACAACGCAACCGCCTCGCCATATGCTCCGGCTGATGGTGGGGTTAACAGGGCCAGATCACCCGTGTTGGCCGTGCCCCACAACGCCAGTTCCAGCACCAGCCCTGTCAAATCGGCGGCCTCGATTTCGGCGGGTGGAAACGGGGCCATGCCGCCCTCTTCGCCCTTGGTCCACATCCGGTAACATGTGCCTGCCGCCACCCGCCCCGCGCGGCCCCTACGCTGGGTTGCCTCGGCTTTGGTGACGCGTTCGGTGATCAGCCGCGACATGCCCGAGGCCGGGTCAAACCGTGCGCGGCGTGCCTGACCGCAGTCAACCACCACGCGCACCCCGTCAATGGTCAGCGAGGTTTCCGCGATAGAGGTGGCCAGCACGATTTTGCGCCCCTGTTTGGCGGGGGCAATTGCGGCGCGTTGGGCGCGGAAATCCATTGCACCAAACAGCATATGGACATGGCAATCGGCGGGCAATGCGTTCAACATGCCCGCCACGCGGCGAATTTCACCCTCGCCGGGCAGGAACACCAGAACACCGCCTTCGGTCTCATTAACGGCCTGAATGACCAACGCGGCGGCAGCATCATTGAACCGTTTGCCTTTGGGTAATGGCCGGTCCAGCCAGCGGGTTTCCACCGGATAGTTGCGCCCCTCGGAGGTGATGACAGGGGCATTGTCCAGCATCAAGGCCACGGGGTCGGCCTCCAGTGTGGCGGACATCACTACGATCAGTAAATCTTCACGCAAGGCTCCGCGCACTTCCCATGTCAGGGCAAGGCCAAGATCGGCGTTCAGGGAGCGTTCGTGAAATTCATCGAAGATCACCGCCCCTATGCCATCCAGTGAGGGATCGGATTGCAGCATGCGGGTCAGGATGCCTTCGGTCACCACCTCGATGCGCGTCGCCTTCGATACCTTGGCTTCGCCACGAATGCGGTAACCGACTGTTTCGCCCACATTTTCACCCAAGGTCTGCGCCATCCGTTCGGCGGCCGCACGGGCGGCAAGGCGGCGGGGCTCCAGCATCAGAATGCGGTCTTTGCACAGCCCTGCCTCGAGCATCGCCAAGGGCACACGTGTGGTTTTACCGGCGCCGGGGGGCGCTTGCAGCACAGCGCGGCCGTGACCCCGCAAGGCGGTGATCAGCGCCGGAAGGGCATCATCTATGGGGAGGCGGTCTTTCATGCTGGCTTTATCGAGGATGGCGGCGGGGAAAGCCATATCAAACGTGTTTTCGTTTGTGCAAAGGGGGGAGGAAGCTAAACTCATGGCAGGTTATTATAGACAGTTTGGTTTTACAGTGGAGATATGATGCGGTTTCTGGTTTTATGTGTTGCTTTGACGGGGCTTTTTGTGGGCCAAGGTCAGTCACGCCCCTATACGCCTGGCTTGTTCGTGGTGACGAATGTGGCCAGCAATGATGTGTTGAATGTGCGAAAGGATCCGGATGTGACGTCTGAAATTGTCGGAACGCTGGCCTATGACGCCAAGTCGGTCGAGGTGGTGACGCTTAGTGAAGATGGCAAATGGGGGCTGGTCAATAGCGATGCTAATTCCATCGGATGGGTTCTGATGCAGTTCATGTCGCAAACCGCGCCAGACCCAGTTACCACGGATTATGAACGGGATTTATGGTGTTTCGGGGACGAGCCATACTGGACACTGGTTTCTATCGCAAAGGGGGATATTACCCTGTTGGATGGTGACAAAGAAATCCAGCTCAAACGCAGCTTTGCGCCGCTTCTGGCCATGAACCGCGGGTTCGAGAGGCAGGTGATGGTGGCGGGCGCGGATGGTATCGAAGTCACGGGTTTTTTGACCCCAAGGCAATGTCGGCCAAACGAAGGTGTGTTCGGGTTTGGCTTTGATATGCTGGTCGACGAAGGGCAGGAGCGCCGGTTTGTATCTGGATGTTGCTCGTTAAGTGAACGGGGGAATTAGGCTCGCGCTGTTTTCTACACTGTGCCCACCAGTCGCACTTCAGTCCCGTCCCTTTGCACACGGCTGTCGTGCGCCTCGTCTACCTCTGGCAACACCGCTGGCAACGTCAGGGCAATCGCCAATAGCACCACCAACCCGATCATCTTCAATGTGTTCAAATTTGCCATAGTGTGTGTTCCTTCTTTCTTTGCTGTGTGCATTGGGATTAGGATGCAGCACAACCGGCGGGCTAACCAATATCAGCCCCCTGTTATCAGATAACGGCCAGTGAAAGGGCAGCAGAACCCGATGGATATTTCAGACCTTGCCAGTCGCGTGGTTGCGGGCGAACGCCGTGCCTTGGCCCGCGCCATTACCCTGATCGAAAGCGGGCGCGCGGATCATCGCGAGCAAGCCATGACCCTGTTGGATGCGGTAAAGGGTGCTGGGCGACAGGCCTTGCGGATTGGCTTGTCCGGAACACCGGGGGTGGGGAAATCCACCTTTATCGAGGCCTTTGGCATGATGCTGACAGGGCAGGGTTTGCGCGTTGCTGTGCTGGCGGTTGATCCATCATCAACCCGTTCCGGCGGATCAATTCTGGGCGATAAAACCCGCATGGAATTGCTGTCACGCGACCCGAACGCGTTCATCCGGCCATCGCCCAGCCAGACGGCGCTGGGCGGGGTGGCGCGGCGCACCCGCGAAGCGGTGATGCTGTGTGAGGCGGCGGGGTATGATGTGGTGTTGATCGAAACCGTCGGGGTCGGCCAATCTGAAACGATGGTGGCCGAAATGTCGGACCTGTTTGTGCTGTTGCTGGCGCCAGCGGGCGGGGACGAATTGCAAGGGGTCAAGCGCGGCATCATGGAGATCGCCGATCTGATTTTGGTCAATAAGGCCGATGGGGATTTGCTGGCTGCCGCCACCCGAACCTGTGCCGATTACGCCGGGGCTTTGCGCCTGTTGCGCAAGCGAAGCGGTGATCCTGAAGGGTTTCCAAAAGCGATGCTGGTGTCGGCGATCACGGGGGAGGGGCTGGAAACTGCGTGGGGTGAAATGCAGGCGCTGGTTTCGTGGCGCAAAGAGGGCGGGTATTGGGATGATAATCGGGCACGGCAGTTGCGGCACTGGTTTGAGCAAGAGGTCCGGTTGGGACTGTTGGCGCGCCTGGACGAGGGTGAGATGCAGGCACGGATGGCAGCATTGGGGGCGGATGTTGCGACGGGTGATATCTCGGTCGCGGCGGCGGTGCGCGAGGTATTGGATAGGGATTAATTGTGCGGTCGGGCAACGGGGTGGGCGGCGTTTGGCTGTGCATATATTAATCTGTGGTTAGGCTATATTAATAAAGAGGTTTTGGCGAAAATCAACGTATGGAAAGCCTACGGAAAACGTATGGGTTTTATACATACGAATGGTGGTGAATAGGCGGGTTAACGGCGCGTGCGGTGTTTTTCTGCGGCTTTGTTAATGAAGTGACAATGCGGAGTTGCTGCGCAACGCTTTATGTCTCGACCCCGCTAGGGGGCCTCGGATGGGTGCAAGATTATCCCTCTTTCCAAACGGCAAAAAAACCGCTAGCCTAATCTGACAACATGACAAGGAATATGCCGATGATCAATTTCAGGACCCGAGTGCGCGCCTAAGCCGCCCGTCCTGACGGGTTGGCGACAGCCCCGATCATCTTACATTCCACTTCCCCATATTTACGAGCCCCTGTCATGTTCCGTTTCTTTGAAAATCTAGTCGATCCGTTTCAGCCGTTTGATGAAACCACACCGCCTAAATCCTTGTGGCCCTATTTACGCAGCCAATACGGCCCGTTCAAAAAACTGATGGTCTGGATGGCGCTGACCGGTGTGTTGGTGGCAATGGTGGAAACCGGTCTTATTTTCTATTCCGGACGGGTGATCGACCTGATGAATGCCAGCGCACCTGGTGTGTTTTGGTCTGCACACGGGGTTGAACTGTTGCTTGCCGCATTGTTCATTCTGTTTTTACGCCCCCTTGCGATTGCCCTGAACAAGCTGTTTCTGGAACAGGCGTTTGCTGGCAATATGCAAACACAGGTGATGTGGCGGGCACATAAACACCTGTTGGGGCAATCCTCGACCTTCTTCCAGAATGATTTTGCCGGACGGTTGGCGAACCGTGTGATGCAATTGCGCGTGGCGGTCGAGGATGTGACCTATATGTTTTTTGAGGGCATCTGGTATGCGCTGACCTATGTGATCAGCGCGATCCTGATCCTGTCGCAGATGGATGTGCGGCTGGGCCTGCCGCTGGCGTTGTGGGTTGTTGTCTACATCGCATATGTGCGGGTCATATCGCGTCAGGTGGCGGTGGCCGGGGAAAAACTGTCGGACAGTCGTTCACTGGTGACGGGGCGGATTGTGGACAGTTATTCCAATATCGAAAGTGTGAAACTGTTTGCCCACGGCGGCAGTGAAGAAAACTATGCCCGCCGTGCGATGCGCCGGTTCCAGCTGCGGTTTTTCCAGTTTGTGCGCCTTATGACAAAGATGTCCTTTGGACTGAACCTGTTGAACGGGCTGCTGATTGTCGGGGTTCTGGGCATGGCGGTCTGGCTGTGGTCGATTGGCGAGCTATCAATTGGCGAGGTTGCGGCGGCATCGGCCCTGACCATCCGCCTGAACGGGATGAGTGGCTGGATCATGTGGCTGGCGATCCGGATATTCGAGCAGATAGGGGTGATCCGCGAGGGTTTGCGGTCGGTTGGGGTGGCGCATTCGGTGGTGGATGCGGTGGATGCGCCTGCATTGGCTATCGCCAAGGGCGAGATCGAATTTCGGGATGTTTCGCACCATTATGGCCGCAATAGTGGCGGGCTGAACCATGTGTCGATCACCATTCCTGCGGGCCAAAAGGTGGGGTTGATCGGGCGTTCGGGGGCCGGAAAATCCAGCCTTGTGAACTTGCTGTTGCGGTTTCGGGATGTTGAGCAGGGGGATATCCTGATCGATGGGCAGAATGTGGGCGAGGTGACGCAGGACAGTCTGCGCGCCTCCATCGGGATGGTGACACAGGATTCGTCCTTGTTACACCGTTCGGTGCGCGACAACATCCTGTATGGTCGCCCCGATGCGAGTGAGGCGCAGATGATCGCTGCTGCCAAGCGGGCCGAGGCGGATGAGTTTATCGCTGATCTGTCGGATATGCAGGGTCGCACCGGTTATAATGCGCAGGTCGGCGAGCGTGGCGTAAAGCTGTCAGGCGGGCAGCGCCAGCGCATCGCGATTGCGCGGGTGATCCTGAAAAACGCACCTATTTTGGTGCTGGACGAGGCAACCTCGGCGTTGGATAGCGAGGTCGAGGCTGCGATCCAGCAGACCTTATACGGGGTGATGCAGGGCAAAACCGTGATCGCGATTGCGCATCGGCTGTCAACGATTGCGCAAATGGACCGGATCATTGTGCTGGATCTGGGCCGCGTGGCCGAGGATGGCACGCACACGGAACTGCTGGCGCTGGGCGGCATTTATGCGGGCCTGTGGCAGCGCCAATCGGGTGGGTTTTTGGGGTTGGACATATAAATGGTCTATCCGTGGCATAACCCGCCTGAACCTCTTGACGCCCTCGTGCAATCGGCCTACACCCCGCAAACGGAATTAAGGGCGCTGCATATGAGTCGGTGCCCTATTGTATTATCGAGCCACCCGCGACCACCCGT
>NZ_JBSMEZ010000018.1:0-32080 GCF_056498605.1 Profundibacter sp. | reverse complement strand
CTCACGTTGCCATGCGGATTTTTGACGTCGGATTTCAGTGAGACGTGCTGCGCCGTTGTTCTGGGTAATATCTCTGAACGGCTTGCCTGCTTGGATGGGTTGGAGTTGATCAGGATCGCCGACCATAGCCGCATAATGAAACCAACCAGATGAGCCAGATACTCGCTTAAATCACGCTGCCTCTGGACCCAAAAACTCTGACGACGGACACTATTGAAAGTATTGGTAGCGGGAGAGGGACTTGAACCCCCGACACCAGGATTATGATTCCCGTGCTCTAACCACCTGAGCTACCCCGCCACTAGGGTGCAGGATTTAGGCGAGCATGACACGGGCGTCAAGAGCAAATCACCCCTGACGCCCCAATCCATTCCTTAACGCTTGCTCAGCACCCTGTTCACATAAACCTCGGCGATCTGCACCGCGTTCAGCGCCGCACCTTTTCGCAGGTTGTCCGACACGCACCACAGGTTAATGCCGTTTTCAACTGTGCTGTCCTGACGGATGCGCGAAATGAACGTGGCGTAGTCGCCAACGCACTCCACCGGCGTCACATAACCACCATCTTCACGCTTATCGATCACCATAATACCGGGCGCCTCGCGCAGGATATCGCGCGCTTCATCTTCGTCCAGAAAATCCTCGAACTCGATATTCACCGCTTCGGCGTGGCCAACAAAAACCGGCACCCGAACACAGGTCGCGGTCACCTTGATTTTCGTATCAATAATCTTCTTGGTTTCAGCCACCATTTTCCATTCTTCCTTGGTGGTGCCGTCCTCCATGAACACATCAATATGCGGAATCACGTTAAACGCGATCTGCTTGGTGAATTTGGTGTATGTTTTGTTGTCCACCGGATTGTAAATCGCTTTGGTCTGGTTCCACAACTCGTCCATACCTTCTTTGCCAGCACCCGATACCGATTGATATGTCGACACCACAACCCGCTTGATCGTGGCGCGATCATGCAGCGGCTTTAGCGCGACAACCATCTGCGCGGTTGAACAATTCGGATTGGCGATAATCATCTTGTTCTTGTAACCCTCGATCGCATCCGAGTTCACCTCGGGCACGATCAGCGGGATCATTGGATCATAACGATACAGCGACGAATTATCGATCACCAGACAGCCCGCTTTGGCAGCTCTTGGCGCGTATTTCTTGGTGGCGTCTGAACCAACTGCAAATAGCGCAATGTCCCAGCCGACAAAATCAAACGTATCCAGATCCTGCGTCTTGAGCGTCTTATCACCAAAGCTGACTTCTGTTCCCTGCGAGCGACGCGAAGCAAGAACCGCAATCTTGTCCACATCAAACTTGCGTTCATCCAGAATATTCAGCATTTCGCGGCCCACATTGCCAGTGGCCCCAACGACGGCGATTTTATAGCCCATAACAGGGTCTCCTTATAGGGATTCTTCCTTGTAACGCTGCGCTCATAACCCAGTCGTTCATACAGGGCAATCGGAATGCTATTACGACGTTTCACAATAGAACTACTATTCCGGAATAGTAGAATGATCCTCACATAGACCTCTAGCGCCGGATTGATCCTGTTGACATTGTCACAAAAACCAGCGATACGCCCTCCATTCCTGAGTGGCCGCCGCGTGAGCAGCCCGCCTTAAATGGCAGTCAGGACGCCCAGGGGCGCGATAGCCTTTCTCCAAGTTCCCATTCACGCGGGGTTCTGACGATCCACATGGATCGCAACCTCAGACGTTGGCCCATTCGGGCCTCAATGCTGATTCATATCGGCGGTGCCTTTGCGCCGCCATCATATAAGAAAGGGTCACACGTGACCACATTTGCTGATCTGGGCCTCTCGCCCAACATTCTTAACGCCATCGACCAAGCTGGCTATAAAAACCCGTCGCCAATCCAAGAAAAGGCGATTCCGCTGGCATTGGCTGGCCATGACATTATGGGCCTTGCCCAAACCGGCACTGGTAAAACCGCTGCTTTCGGACTGCCGCTGATCGAAAACCTGATGAGCGACGGTTTTAAGGCGCCGCCAAAAACCACCAAGGCACTGATCCTTGCGCCGACCCGCGAACTGGTTAATCAAATCGCCGAAAACCTGCGCCAATACGTGCGTCAAACCCACCTTAAGGTGAACCTTGTTGTGGGTGGTGTTTCAATCAATCGCCAAATTCAGAACCTGTCCAAGGGCACCGATATTCTGGTCGCCACACCGGGCCGATTGATCGACCTGATCGAGCGTCGCGCTATCTTTTTGGACAAAGCCCGCTTCTTGGTGCTGGACGAAGCCGACCAAATGCTCGACATGGGGTTCATCCACGCGCTGCGCAAAATCGCGCCGCTGCTGGGCACCCCGCGCCAAACCATGCTGTTTTCGGCCACTATGCCCAAACTGATGGCCGAACTGGCAGGCGCTTACCTGAAAGACCCTAAAAAGGTGCAGGTATCCGTGTCGGGCAAAGCTGCGGACAAGATCAAACAGTCGCTGTATTACACAGCGCAGGCCAACAAAACCGAGCTGTTGAAGGAATACCTGAACAAGTCGCCAGATGGCTTGTCGCTGGTATTTTCCCGCACCAAGCACGGGGCCGAGAAACTGAAACGCACACTGGAAACAGCGGGTTACAGTGCCGTTTCCATTCACGGTAATAAATCCCAAGGCCAGCGCGAACGCGCCATCAAGGCGTTCAAATCGGGCGAGGCCCGTGTGCTGGTGGCCACTGACGTTGCGGCACGGGGCATCGACATTCCGGACGTTAGCCACGTCTATAATTATGACCTGCCAGAAGTACCAGAAAACTATGTGCACCGCATTGGCCGGACAGCGCGGGCGGGCAAAGGCGGCGAGGCGATAGCCTTTGTTTCGGCCACCGAGATTGGCTACCTGAAACAGATCGAGAAGCTGATGAAGTCCGAAATCCCTTGTGATGGCGGCATCCGCCCGCAAGAAGAAAAACCAGCGCCTCGTGGCGGTGGGGGTGGACGTCGCGGTGGCGGTGGTGGTGGCGGAGGTCGTCGTCATGGCGGCGGTGGTAAACCGCAAGGCGGCGGAAACCCTGCTGGACAATCCCAAGGCAAACGCAAGCCACGTAATCGCAATCGCGGGCGTAAACCGGCGGCCTAAACGAGCGTTCGGGCAACGGATAATACAGCGTGTTGGGGCCATAGGCGTTAATGCGCTGTTTACTCAGGTAAACAAGGGGGATTTGGCGATTTGTGGAATATGAATTCCATATGACTCGCATATGAATCCCATATGAGCTTTATACCCGATTAGCCCCGTTAACGCAGCGAGCGCAGGTGAATGTGAATAAAGGGTTAATCCCCCGACAGCGCAAAATGACGGGTGTTTGGGGTAAGTGTTGCGCCCCCCGTCGCAATGCTACCGAAACAACAACACCGGCACATGGCAGCTTTGCACCATCGCCGTGGTGGTGGACCCGATGATTAGGTTGCGGATGCGGGAGTGGCCATAGGCGCCCATCACCAGCACGTCGATATCGTGCTTGTCGGTGCTTTCGCAAATCACCTGTTCAGCCTGCCCTTGGGCAATCTCGGTTTCCACGGCGTAGCCCGCCTCGCGCAGTAGTGCTGCGGCACCTTCGAGGGCGCGTTTGGTCTCGGGTTTATCGCCCACGGTCAGCAGTTTGCATTTCAGGCCGGCAAAGACTTTGCTTTGCTTGATATGCTCAACCGCTTTGATCGCGGATTTGCCACCGTCAAAGGCGATCATGAATTGCTTGACCGGCTGGAATTCGCGCGACGCCACCAGAATCGGTTTCTTGCACGAGCGCACCACGCGTTCCAGATTGCTGCCCAGATGTTGTTTGGCAAAATCAGCGGCCTCGCCGCGTTTGCCGATGATCACCAGATCGGCGTCAACTTCGGCGGTGCTCAGCTCTTCGACCAGATCACCGTTGCGCAGGCGGGTGGTGACATCGGTCACCCCGTCCTCGCGCAGGCGCGCCTCGGCGTCTTCCAGAATGGCGCGGCCACGCTTTTGGGCAAGGCGCGCGCTTTGGGCGTCCAGCTCGGCCAGTTCGCCCATCAGTTTGGAGCGTGCGCCAAGGCCGATGTTGCCCGACAGGTCGGATTGCGCGGCCTCGTTACGGCCCAGAATATGGATCACCTCGACCGAGGAGCCTTTGCGCGTGGCAACCCAAGCGGCGTGGTCACAAACGCTTTGCGAATAGATCGAGCCGTCGACCAGTGCGATAATTTTCGACATATTCAGTGCCCCATCAATCGTTCAATTGCATCAGGTTTATCATGGATCGCCAGTTTATCCACGATGGTTTCGCTGGCTTCATTCATGCCGATAATCTCGACCTCGGCCCCTTCACGGCGAAATTTAACCACCACCATGTCCAGCGCCGCGATGGAGGAAATATCCCAGATATGCGCGTGGGTGACATCAATCACCACGCGTTCCAACACCTCGTGAAAATCAAAGGCGGCAGTGAATTCAGGGGAGGAAGCAAAGAACAACTGCCCCTCGACCGTATAAGTGCGGGCGCGCCCGTCTTTTGACAATTTGGACGTGACGCGGAACACCTGTGCGATCTTTCCGGCGAAAAAGATGCCTGACAGCAAAACCCCCGTCAGCACCCCGTATGCAAGGTTATGCGAATACACAGTCACCGCCACGGTTGCCAGCATCACGATAGAGGATGATCGCGGGTGATCGCGGATGTCTTTGATCGACGACCAGCTGAATGTACCAACCGATACCATGATCATAATTGCCACAAGGGCCGGCATCGGGATTTGTTTCACCCAATCGCCCAGCACCACGATCAGGAACAACAGGAACACACCCGCCGCAAAGGTCGACAGCCGTCCGCGACCGCCGGATTTCACGTTGATCATCGACTGACCAATCATCGCACAACCCGCCATGCCGCCGATAAAGCCGGTGCAGGTGTTGGCGATGCCTTGGCCGACGCACTCGCGGTTTTTGTCCGATTCTGTATCGGTCAAATCATCAACGATGGTGGCTGTCATCATGCTTTCCAGCAGACCCACAGCGGCCACACCGGCCGACACCGGAAAGATGATCTTCAGGGTTTCAAAATTCAGCGGAATGTCGGGCAGCAGAAAGATTGGCAGGGTATCGGGCAACGCGCCCATATCCTGCACCGCACGAACATCCAGCCCGAGAAACATCGTCAGCCCCGTCAGCACGACGATGGTGACCAGCGGCGAGGGGATCGCCGTGGTGACATAGGGGAACAGGTAAATGATAGCCAAGCCGCCCGCGACCATCACATAGGTCAGGGTGGTCACGCCGGTCAGTTCGGGCAATTGCGCCATGAAGATCAGGATCGCCAGCGCGTTGACAAACCCGGTGATCACCGAGCGCGACACAAACCGCATCGCATCGCCCAGCTTCAACAGCCCGGCACCAATCTGCAACAGCCCCGCCAGCACCGTGGCCGCCAGCAGGTATTCCAGCCCGTGCACTTTGACCAAAGTCACCATCAACACCGCCGTCGCCGCTGTGGCAGCCGAGATCATGCCGGGCCTGCCGCCAACAATCGCGGTGATCACGGCGATCGAGAAGGACGCATACAGGCCCACCTTGGGGTCAACGCCTGCGAGGATCGAGAACGCGATCGCCTCGGGGATCAGCGCCAACGCCACCACAAGCCCCGCCAATAAATCAGCGCGGATGTTGCCGAGCCAGTCTTGGCGCAGGCTCGTTATCAGGTCAGTGTTCAATGGATGTGCTCCAGCATCTGGGGTAGATGCAGGCTTTAACCGCCCCGATGCTAACTGGCAAGCAGGTTAGTCGGTCCGGTCTTGACTGAACATGTAGACAAACACACCGATCAAGGTGGCCACGCCGAAGAACATGAACAGGGATTGATAGGGTTGGGCGGGGTCGGTCGCCCCCGCCAACGCGGCCCCGTGCACCCGTCCGCTAAAGGATTGCATGATGCCCGCCCCGCCAATACCAAACAGGTTCAGCAACGTCACACCACGGCCAGTTAAATGCGGTGGGAAAAAGCTGCGGGCGTGTGCGATCAACACCGCAAAGCTGGAGCCGAAAAGGCCAATGGCAGCCATCAAGGCGGTAGACATCCACAGGCTGTGAGACGGATAAAACAGCAGGGTAAATACCGAAACCGCCCCCGCCAGATTGCCAATAACCACAATCCATTTTCGCGTGCCAAACACACGGTCCAGCGGACCATAGGCAAAGTTTCCGGCCACCATTGCAAGGCTCATTACCAGTGCGGCCCGCCCGATGGCACCCGCATCGGCACCGTAAACGTCGCCCAGATAAGGGCCGATCCATAGGCCCCGTATCCCCGCCACCGCAGCATAATTCACAAACATCATCGGAAAGATCAGCCAAAGCCCCGGAATTTTCAACAAATCCAGAACCGAGCCTTTGTTGCCGTGTGCATCGATCACCACTTTGGGGTCTTTAATGAACACAAACATCGCAACTGAAACCAATAGCGTAAGGCCTGCCAACACAAACAAGGTTTCGCGCCACCCATAAGCCTGGCTGGCCCATGTCAACGGCAGGGAACTGGCGATATTGCCCAATATCCCTACCGCCAAAATCGAACTGGCGAGGGTGGCAAAAACGGCGGGCGAAAAGCTGCGGGCAAAGATGAAATAGGAGGCCATCAACACCGGCGAGCACCCGACCCCGATCATCGCCATTGCAATGTTGATATGCAGCGGCGTTTGCGCCAGTGCGAATACCACCGCCCCGCCAGCGCCGCCAAACGCCAACAACACCGACGCCGTTCGGCGTGGACCGATTTTGTCCAGTGCCCATCCCACAGGTATTTGCATCAGCGCAAAGGCCAAAAACCACAAACCCGAAGCGAGCGACAGATCATCCGGTTGCGCACCGACATCGGTTTTCAGAACAGGCGTCAGGACCGCCAGAAAGGCGCGGTAAAACTGGCTCAGCATATAGCCAAGCACAAGAAAGAAAATTCCAAACTTCATCCGAAGCAGTTTTCACGGCTTGAGAAAGGATGCAAGTTTATTCGGATTTCGGCAAAACTGGGCACAGGTTCAGCTCTGTCAGAGCTGGGGAAATTGGCCTTCGGCAAGCTGGAAAAGCATGTTTATGGCACAGAATAAGTAAGTCCTGACCCTAAACCTTACCCAATGCCCTGCTGCGTTCCAGTAATTCTTCACGATTGGCGGCGATGTCGGCAATGGTCAAGCCGTCCAGAACGGCCATAAAGGCTGCTGTTGCATCCTGAATAGCAAAGGATAGACGGCAAATACCGGACAGAAGACAGGTGTTTTTGCTGGGGTTGAAGCATTCAACCACATCCAGATTTCCTTCGGTCAAGCGCACCACTTCACCAACGACAATCTGATCTGCCGGGCGCGCCAGCCGAAACCCGCCCCCGCGCCCGCGCTGGGTTTCCAGATATCCTGCCTTGCCCAGTTGATGTACAATTTTCACAATGTGCGGGCGGGCCAATTTATGGACCTTGGCGACATCGTCCACACGTAACAGATTCGGATCATGAAGGGCTGCCATTTGCAATGTGCGCAAGGCATAATTTGTGTAGCTTGTTAGATTCATACGATTTTCCGCGTTTTCTGGGTGCGACATTAAAGATATATTTCAGATGTTGCTTTTTGACAAGCACCGCTATTAAACATATATATTAAATATATATGATGAATATAACTATAGGATATCGCCATGTTGGATGGGTTCACAGCAGAGGCTTTGGCACGGGCACAATTCGCCTTTACCATCTCGTTTCACATCATCTTTCCAGCCTTTTCGATCGGGCTGGCCAGTTTCCTGACGGTTCTGAACGCACTGTGGCTGCGCACACGGGACGGCACCTATCTGACATTGTTTGAATACTGGAAGAAGATATTCGCGGTGGTGTTCGGCATGGGTGTGGTTTCGGGCATTGTAATGTCTTACCAATTCGGCACCAACTGGAGCGTATTTGCAGATAAAACCGGTCCGATCCTTGGCCCGTTGCTGGCCTACGAAGTGTTGTCGGCCTTTTTTCTAGAGGCTGGATTTCTGGGCATCATGCTGTTTGGCCGCGAAAAGGTCGGGCCACGTTTGCATATGTTCGCGACCACAATGGTGGCCGTTGGCACATTGATGTCGGCGACATGGATCCTGTCGGCAAACTCATGGATGCAAACCCCTGCAGGGTATTCCATTAACGAGGTCGGTCAATTTACACCGGAAGACTGGTGGGCAATCATCTTTAACCCGTCCTTCCCTTACCGGCTGGTGCATATGGTGCTGGCTGCTTTTCTGACTACATCGTTTGTCGTGGCCGGTGTCGCGGCGTGGCATCTGTTACGGGATCGCGGTAACGGCGCAACCATGCGGATGTTTTCGATGGCAATGTGGATGGCGACGATTGTGACCCCGATCCAGATCATTGCGGGTGATGCCCACGGACTGAACACGTTGGAACACCAGCCCGCCAAGGTGATGGCAATGGAGGGCCATTACGACAGCCACCCTGACGGCGCGCCGCTGATCCTGTTCGGCATCCCTAACGCCAAAGAAAAACGCATCGACTACGCTATTCAAATTCCGAAATTGTCCAGTCTGATCCTTAAGCACGATCTGAATGCACCGCTCGCGGGGCTGGACACAGTGACAGACGAGGATGAGCCGCCTGTCGCGGTCTTGTTCTGGTCTTTTCGTATCATGATCGCTATCGGCTTTGCCATGCTGGGTGTGGGCGGTTGGAGCCTGTGGCGGCGTTTGCGCGGCGGGCTGTATCAGGACCGCTGGCTACATCGCGTTTCGGTTTTGATGGGGCCAACCGGTTTCGTCGCTGTGCTGGCCGGATGGATCACCACCGAAGTTGGGCGGCAACCCTTTACAGTCTATGGGGTGCTTCGGACAGTGGATTCGATTGCGCCGGTGGATGCCCCTGCGGTGGCGGCGTCGCTGCTGGCGTTCATCTGGGTGTACTTCTTCGTTTTTGGCGCAGGGACGTTTTACATCCTGCGCTTGATGGGCCACGCGCCGGATACACCTGCGCCCGACACCCCACCCCTGACACAAACCGTAAACGGATAGGAGGCCGCAATGCTGTTCGATCTACCATTCATCTGGGCCGGTATTATCGCCTTTGCCGTGCTGACCTATGTTATCCTCGACGGGTTCGATTTGGGAGTTGGCATCCTGTTTCCATCTGCCAGATCGGAACAGGACAAAGACCTGATGATGAACTCTATCGCGCCGGTCTGGGATGGCAACGAAACATGGCTGATTCTTGGCGGTGGTGGGTTGCTGGCGGTATTTCCGCTGGCCTATTCGATCATCCTGCCCGCCCTATACATGCCGATCATCACCATGTTACTGGCGCTGATATTTCGTGGCGTGGCCTTTGAGTACCGTGGCCGCACCAAACGCTGGAAGCCGGTGTGGGAGGTCGGCTTTGCCGCTGGTTCCGCGATTGCCGCAATGATGCAGGGCATCATCCTTGGCGCATTGGTGCAGGGCATCAAAGTGGTGGACCGCGCCTATGCCGGTGGCTGGTGGGATTGGCTTAGCCCGTTCACCGTGCTGACTGGTCTGTCTGTTATTGCCGGTTACGCTTTATTGGGGTCCACATGGCTGATCCTGAAAACCGAAGGTGATTTGCAACAAAGCATGCGGGACAAGGCCTATTTTCTAGGCATGATCACACTGGCGGCGATTGGCACCATTTCGATTCTGACCCCATTTCAGGATCCGGTCTATTTCCAACGCTGGTTCAATCTGCCCGGCAGCCTGTATACAATGATAGTGCCGCTGGTGATGATGGCCCTGACATGGCTGTTGTTCAGCAGCCTTAAAGCCGGTCACGAGGCGCGCCCCTTCATCGCATCCTTGCTGATATTTGTAGTCAGCTTTATCGGTGTGGGGATCAGTTTTTACCCCAACATCGTGCCACCCTCGGTCAGCATTTGGGAGGCCGCAGCCCCTGACTCCAGTCTGCGGTTCACCCTATATGGCACTTTGGCGCTCGTGCCACTGATCCTTGGATACACCGGATACGCCTATTGGGTGTTCCGTGGCAAAGTAAAACCTGGCGAAGGATACCACTGATGACACATCACAGCCTTACCCGCCGCCTGCTCTGGTTTGCCGGAATATGGATTGCCAGCGTGCTGGCCCTGACAACAGTTGCCTTTGCCATCCGTCTGGTAATCGGAACAGGTTAGATCACTCTTTGCGCAATGCGGGCAACCCTACCCCTGTCGCATCAAACCCGCCATCAGCGGCAATGACCTGTCCGGTGACAAAGCTGGCCTTGTCCGAGCACAAGAACACAATCACTTGCGCGATTTCATCCTCGGTGCCGTAGCGGTTCAGCGGAATTGCGTCGTAATAAGCGGCGCGAATTTCAGGCGCGTGCACTGCCAGCGCCAGTTTGGTTGCCACGGGTCCGGGGGCGACACAGTTGGCGCGGATGCCCTGTTCGCCCAATTCGGCCGCCTGCTGTTTGGTCAACTGGATCACTGCCGCCTTCGAGGTGCCATAAGCGACCCGCAACGTGCTGGCCCTAAGGCCCGAAATCGAGGCGATGTTTACAATCGCGCCACCGTGTTTGGCCATTATCGGAATGGCGGCTTGCGAACATAAAAACACGCCGTCCAGATTGGTCTCCATCACTGTGCGCCATGTTTCAAAATCAGTTTGACCAATCGGTTCAAACGCAGCAACGCCCGCGTTGTTCACCAATGCATCCACGCGGCCCATTTCATCTGAAACCCGCGCCATCATTGCCGTAACTTCATCGGGTTGCGACACATCACAAATGATCGGCAGCACGTTTTTCAACCCGTCCGCCACTTTCATCAACTCGTCCGCGTCGCGGTCAATCATTGCGACCTGACGGCCCTCGTCCAGAAACAAGCGGGTGGTGGCCAATCCGATGCCGCGGGCGGCCCCTGTGACGATGGCAGTTTTACGGCTCATGCGGATTGGGCCTCGTCCGGTTTATACCCGAAGGATGAATCCAGCAGGTGTTTGGTGTAGGGGTGTGTAGGCTCCATCCCTCGCATATCTTCGACGGTCAAAATTTCGACAATCTCGCCGTTTTGCATCACGGCTGTTGCGTCGCACATATGCGCGACCACAGCCAGATTGTGACTTACCATCAGGTAGGTTAACTTGTGTTCCTCGCGCAAGTCAGCCAACAGGTTTAACACTTCGGCTTGCACGGATACGTCCAGCGCCGAGGTTGGTTCGTCTAGCAGCAGCACTGTCGGTTCGGGTGCAAGCGCACGCGCAATCGCAACCCGCTGGCGTTGGCCGCCCGACAATTGGTGCGGATAGCGAAACCGGAACGTAGGGCCAAGGCCAACGTCATCCAGCAGCTTCATAATGCGGTTGTCGATATCTTTGAAGCCATGTAGCGACAGGGTTTCACCCAACACCTGATCCACGGAATGGCGCGGATGCAAAGACGCGTAGGGGTCTTGAAACACCATTTGCACGTCTTTGTAGAATGTCTTTGGCCGTTTCTTGCCCAGCTCCAAATCACCAACCGACATTTTGCCAGACCATGTTGGAACCAGCCCGACCAACGCCCGCAGAATGGTGGATTTGCCCGAACCACTCTCGCCGACCAGCCCGAAGCTGGCACCGCTTGGAACATCAATCGTCGCGCCCTTAACGGCATCCACCCGTTCGTCACGTTCCCCAAACCAGACGTTCAGGTTTTCAATATGTATCCGGCTCATATCCGACCACTCACGCTGGGGGTTTCGCGCCATGCGTCATCCCGTTTCAATACCTCGAGCCGCGCTTTGGGATCATCAATGCGCGGCAGTGATCCAAGCAATCCACGGGTGTAGGGGTGTTTGGCGTCATGCAGGTTTTTGGCGTCCAGCACCTCGACCACGCGGCCCGCATACATGATTAGCACGCGGTCGCAAAAGGTCGACACTAGGTTCAGGTCGTGGCTGATAAAAATCAGCCCCATGCCCCGTTCGCGCACCAGCCGATCAATGATCGAAAGCACTTGGGTTTGCACCGATACGTCCAGCGCCGAAGTGGGTTCATCCGCGATCAAAATCTTGGGCTCCGTCACCAGCATCATTGCAATCATAATGCGCTGCCCCATGCCGCCTGACATTTCGTGCGGATAAGATTTCATCACCCGTTCAGGGTCGCGGATCGACACCG
The DNA here is from genome assembly GCF_056498605.1 of Profundibacter sp. Lineage (NCBI taxonomy): Bacteria > Pseudomonadati > Pseudomonadota > Alphaproteobacteria > Rhodobacterales > Paracoccaceae > Profundibacter > Profundibacter sp. The sequence goes on along the minus strand of NZ_JBSMEZ010000018.1, from coordinate 19,941 downwards.
CCTCGAGCATTTCGATTGCTTTGGCGCGGGCGGCCTTTTTGCTGGCGCCGGTATGAAAGCGGTAGATTTCCATGATCTGGGCAGCAATCGTCATCACCGGATTGAGCGAGAATTTCGGGTCTTGCATGACCATCGAAATTTCCTGCCCGCGCACGCCCTGCATCTGCTTTTCCGTCATGGCCATCAGATCACGGCCATGCAGTTCCATCTTGTCGGCCTGCACCCGTCCGGGCTTGCGGATCAGCCGCAAAATGGCGCGCCCCGTCAGGGATTTACCAGAGCCGCTTTCGCCGACAATCCCCAGCCGTTCCTGGCCCAGCGTGAACGACACCCCGCGCACCGCTTCAAATTCGCCTTGGCGGGTCGGGAAGGTGACGCGCAGGTTTTTGACATCCAGAAGGTTGGTCATGAGTGGCCTCCTTCTTTGGGGTCCAGCACATCGCGCAGACCGTCGCCCAGCAGGTTGAAGCCGAGCGAGACTGTGAAAATGGCGAGGCCGGGTACGGTGGCAACCCACCAGTGATCTAGAATAAACTTGCGCCCTTCCGAAATCATCGCGCCCCATTCGGGGGATGGTGGTTGGGCACCAAGGCCAAGGAAACCAAGACCCGCAGCGGCCAGAATAACACCCGCCATGTCCAGTGTGACCCGCACGATCAGCGAGGAAATACACAGCGGCCAGATGTGTTTGGTGATGATTCGCATTGCACCAGCACCCTGCAATTTCACCGCCGCGATATAGTCGGAGTTGCGGATGGTCAGCGTTTCGGCCCGCGCGATCCGCGCATAAGGCGGCCATGCGGTGAGCGAGATTGCCAGCACCGCATTTTCAATGCCAGCGCCCAGCGCGGCGACAAAGGCCAGCGCCAGAACCAGACGCGGGAAGGCAAGGAAAATATCGGTGATCCGCATCAAAACCGCATCGACAATGCCCCCAGTATATCCGGCAATGGTGCCGACCAGCAGCCCGACGATGGGCGCAATAAGCGCCACCAGCGTGACGATGTATAAGGTGATACGCGAGCCATAGATCACGCGGCTCAGCAGATCGCGCCCTAGGCTATCAGTGCCAAGGATATGTCCCTCGGCGCCAATCGGCTGCAAGCGGCCCGCAAGATTTTGCACGAACGGATCCATTGGCGCGAGCAACGGCGCAAAGGCGGCCATCAGCAACAGCACGATCAGAATGCCCAGCCCGACCATCGCCATCGTATTGCCCTTTAGCGTCAGCCAGCCGGTATAGAGTGCTGCATAACGCGCGTGGCGTCGTGATGTTGGTGTGTCGGTCAGCAGCCATTCGCGCAGGGTCGGTTTTTGCATATTTGTGTCCATCATTTCGCCCTCGGGTCAAAGACGCGATACAGCAAGTCTGAGAAAATATTCAGCAGCACAAAGATCAGCCCAACCACAATGGTGCCGCCCAGAACGGCGTTCATATCGGCGGACAGCAACGCCGTGGTGATGTAGGAGCCGATGCCGGGCCATGAGAAGATGATCTCGGTCAGCACCGATCCCTCAAGCAGGTTGGCGTAACTGAGCGCGATCACTGTGACCAGCTGCACAAGGATATTCTTGAAGGCATGGCCCCAGATCACCGTACGTTCCGGCAGCCCTTTGACCCTAGCGGTGGTGATATATTCGGCGCTCATTTGTTCCAGCATGAAGGACCGCGTCATCCGGCTGATATAGGCCAGTGAATAGTAGCCAAGGATGGTGGCGGGCAGGATGATGTGGGTCATCGCGTTCCAGAACACATCCCAGTTGCCGTCAATGATTGAATCCAGCAGGATCATGCCGGTGACGGATGGCACAATATCGGCGTAGAAAATATCAACACGGCCCGGTCCTCCGACCCAGCCAAGGATGCCGTAAAATACCAGCAGCCCCATCAGGCCCAGCCAGAAGATCGGCATGGAATACCCGACCAGCGCCACAACGCGGGCGATCTGATCGAACCATGATCCTTTGTTAACCGCGGCCATAACCCCCAGCGGCACACCCAGTGTGACACCCATTATGGTGCCCAATGTGGCCAGTTCCAGCGTGGCGGGGAAGACGCGAATAAGGTCGTCGGCAACGGGGCGGGCCGTGAGCAACGAGGTGCCAAAGTCACCGTGCAGAACTTCCCAAATGTAGATGAAAAACTGGACTATTATCGGCTTGTCCAAGCCCAATGCCGCATAGGCATCGTCATAAGTTGATTTGCTCGCCTGCTCGCCGACAATCGACAGCACCGGATCAATCGGCATCACACGACCGATGATAAAGGTGATAAACGCCAGACCCAGCATCGTGATGATGATCGAGCCAATGGTTTTGAACGTCAGGATCAAGGCGGGCGAGGAGAGGGGCGACTGGCGCCGCCCCTGTCCGTTATTATCAGCCATCGCCATTTACTTGGTGACTTTCCAGTAAGACACAGCTGTAATCGCGCCACCCAGATTCAGGTTGGCAACACTATCCGCACGACCTGTTTGTTCGATCTTCTGATACAGAACAGCAAACGGTGCGATGTCGCGGAATTCAGCCTGAATGTCGGCATACATTTTTGCCCGCACATCACGGTCGCCTTCTTCAACGGCAGCCGAAACTTTAGCTGTCAACCCACCAGTGTCCCATGCATTGCGCCATGCCAGCAGACCTGTTGCTTTGGCCTCGTCTGTGTTGACGGGGTTATAGGCAAATGTGCCAGCATTTGTGTGTGGATCAGGGTAATCCGGACCCCAGGCACCCATATACATATCCAGTTCGCGCGCACGGTAGCGGCCAAGGATCTGTTTGGCGGTGCCCACGGTGATGTTCAGCTTGATACCAGCCTGCCCGAATGTGTTTTGCAGGGATTGTGCGATCTCAATGCGTTCCTGCGCTTCGCGCACACCCACTTCGATTTCCAAGCCTTCAACTCCGGCTTCGGCCAGCAGTGCTTTGGCTTTCTCGATGTTCAGGCTGAACGGGTTTTCATCCACAGCCCCCAGATAAGTGGCTGGCAGGAAATTCTGGTGGATCACATACTGACCCTTCAGAAAGCTGTTTTGCATGCCTTCATAGTCAACCAGATACTTGATCGCTTCGATCACTTTTGGTTTGCTCAGAACTGGGTGTTTCTGGTTCAGCGAGATATACATCAACCGACCACGCAGTGCGCTATCAACAGCAATGCCATCTTCGCCGGTGATACCCGCCACATCATCAGGGTTCAAATTGCGGGCAATGTCAATATCGCCGCGCTCCAGCATCAGGCGCTGGGTTGAACTTTCCTGAACGTGGCGCACAACAACGCGTTCCATTGCAGGTGCACCCAGATAGAAATCAGGGTTGGATTGCAGGGTCACGGATTCATTTGGCTTCCAGCTGACCAGCGAGTAAGCGCCAGAACCGGCTGTGTTGGTTTTCAGCCATGTGTTGCCCATGTCGCCATCGGCCTCGTTGGCCATTGCAGTTTCTTTGTCGACGATACCGCCAATGGTGGATGTCAGGCAGTTCAACACGAACGACGTCGCATAACGCTTGTCGGTGGTGATCGAGACGGTGTTGCCCTCGGCCTTGATCATGTCCATGGCGTTATCAGCGGTAAAGCCGAACTGCGTCAGGATGAACGACGGCGTTTTGTTCAGGATCACCGCGCGTTGCAGCGACCATGCCGCATCTTCGGCGCGCACAGGGTTGCCCGAATGGAACTTCACGCCTTCACGCATGGTGAATGTGATGGTTTTGCCATCCTCGGAAACTGTCCAGCTGGCGGCCAGATCGGGGCCATAGCCCGCGTCCAGATTTAGCGGGTCAAAGTTAACCAGCTTGCCATACACATTGCGGCTAACATCCGAGCCGGCAAATTCAAAGCTTTCGGCCGGATCAAGCGTTGTGATATCGTCAATCCGGTTGGCGATCACCAGCATGTTCGCTGGCGTTTCTGCCACGACGGGCAAGGCGACCATTGATGCCGCAAAGCCCATGACCACGCTGGCCATAATATTTCTAATTGGTTTCATTGTTTAGTCCTCTCTGATTGATTATTGTTACTCTTGCAGGTTTGCCTGCTTTTGCCTCAGTTTTTGTCCCATGTTTTTTCCAGAACCCGCAGCCAGTTTTCATGGCACAGTTTCTTCATCAGGGTATCATTATATCCATGTGCTTTCATCGCGTCGCGTAAATTGTTTAATCCGGCGACATCGGTAATGCCTTCGGGCACCATCGCTCCGTCAAAATCCGAGCCAAGCCCGACGCGGTCTTCGCCCAGCTTGTCGATCAAATAATCCAGATGCTGTAGCATAACCTCTAGACCAACATCAGGTTGCATCTGCCCGTCTGGCCGCAGGAAGGCGCAGGCATAATTCAGCCCGACCATTCCATCACTTTCGGCAATCGCGTCCAGTTGTTTGTCGGTCAGATTGCGGGCGTGTTCGCAAATCGCATGGACATTTGAGTGGGTCGCAACCAGTGGCGCGTCGGAATGTTTGGCAATATCCCAGAACCCCGCCTCGTTAAGATGCGAAAGGTCCAGCATGATACCCAGTTCATTACAGCGTTTGACCAGCCTGAACCCAGCCTCGGTCAGCCCGTCACCGGTATCGCCATCGGATGGGAACCTGAACGGCACCCCGTGGCCAAAGATCGTTGGCCTGCTCCAGACTGGCCCAAGGGATCGCAGTCCGGCAGCATAGAGAACATCCAGAACATGCAGGTCAGCGTCGATCGCTTCGGCACCTTCCATATGCATGATTGCCGCCATTTTACCCGCGGCAAAGCAGTCGCGCAGATCATCGGTTGTATGGCAGATTTTAACCGCGCCCAATTCCTGCAAACGCAAAAGAATAGCGATTTCTTCCATCACCACGGGCAGGGCTGTTTCCTGCGTCACAGGGGCAGGTAGCGGCAGATCATAAGCGGGGTGGTTCATTTCGGCGTATCTGTCATCTTTGGATACAATGTCATAGGGCGAGGGCACATAAAGCGCGAAAAATCCGCCGCCAAACCCGCCGATATTTGCGCGTGGAATGTCGATATGCCCATCCCGCCCCAAAATAAAGTTGGGCGCGGCATCGACACCCCCGTTGATCAACAACTTGAGCAGGACATCGTTATGCCCGTCAAATATCATCGGCTCATTTAATGACAACAAAGAATCCCCCCAATGGATACAACACCTTAGCAAGCAAGTTTACATTAGCCATAGGCATAGCAATGAGTTATTCTCATAGATCAATGATATAAAGTGGTGAACCGATGCGAAAATCCTGGCACTCGCTGCCTGAATACCAAGCCCTGCGCGCAATGATGGAAGGCAATACGACGGCTTCGGCGGCGCGTCGGTTGGGGCTGTCACAGTCTGCTGTATCGCGGTCCCTGACCAATCTGGAATCACGCATTGGCACCACGTTATTTGAACGGGAGTCCGGACGGCTGAAACCGACCAGTGCCGCCGTGCGTCTGAACACCCGACTGGATGCGCTGTTTTATGCGTTAGACAATATCGACGGCCCATCGGAAACGCCGCGCGAGAACTTGCGCCTGATTGCACCGCCGACCTTTGCCAACCATTTTATCGTCGGCCATATGGCGAGCTTCCTGAAAACCCGCTCCGAAACATTTTTGAATCTGGAAATCGGCACATCGGTGGATGTGATCGCGGGGGTACAGGCCGATAAATATGATCTGGGCATTATCGGGGTCGAGCCAACCAGTGCCGGTGCCAAACTGATCCCGTTTCGCAAGGCAGCGGCGGCGTGCGTTATGCCTGCGGGCCATCCGCTTGCGGCGCTGGATGTAATCCGGCCCGAAGATTTGCACGGTGAAAGCCTGATCGGGTTCAACTACCGCCATGCGCGGCGTGCGCAGCTGGATAAACTGTTGCTCGAGGCCGGATCGGTGCCAAAAGTGGTGTCCGAAGTGTCCAGTTCAACGGCGGCGATTGAGCTGGTGCGGCTGGAAGTCGGGCTTGCGGTGGTCAACCCGTTCCCGTCCACCCAAAGCGAAAACGATGATGTGGTGTTCCGCCCCTTTGCGTCGGCGATTTCCTACCAGACATATTTTGTCGCGCCCGACCACCGACCGTTGTCCCAAGCCGCCCGCCATTTTCTACGCCATGTGCGCCTGCACACGCCCAAGGACAGTTTTTCAGAGGCCGTTTAGCGGCCCAGCCGGTCCATCATGGAATGCCAGCGCAGCACGGCGGGCAGAAACCACGGTTTTCCACGATAAAAGGGACGAGTAGGAAAATCCAGCCCGTCAATCTCGGTTTTTCCACCCGTTTGCCCCAGCATTTTCTGCGCCACTTTGTGTCCATAAAAACTGGCCCGCCCAACGCCCGACCCGCAATACCCCATCACATAGTATAGCCCGTCATGGCGACCCAGATGCGGGGCGTGATCGAAAGGATAAGCAACGGTGCCCGACCATGCGTGGGTGACTTTGGTATCGCTAAGTTGCGGGAACACGCGTGTCATTAGGCGCTTTAGGTCTGGGACATAGTTTTGTGGCTTATCGTTCGGATCAAAGGCGCGTCCGCCAAATACCACCCGCGTGCCATCAGGCGAGGGGCGGTAGTAGGGCACAAGGCGTGAGGTATCGACCACGGGGCGCCCCGTGGGAAAGAGGCTGTTCATCATATCAGGCGTTAGCGGTTCGGTGGCGATAATGGCCGAGCGGATCGGCATGATCCGGTGGTGAAAGAACGGCAATTCGGGGCCGGAATAGCCATTGGTGGCAATGAGCACTTCGCGGGCGGTGATCGTTTTGCCCGCTATCTGAACGGTGAAGCCATCCCCATCACGCATCACCCCCGTAACGCGGGCGGGCGCGATGATTTTGGCACCTGCCTCATGCACCCTATGGGCCAGACCCAGCACGTATTTGGCCGGATGCAACAGCCCGTCATCAAGGTAAACCAACCCGCCATGATAATGGTCGCTGCCGATCTGGCTGTGCTGCTCTGACTTCGGGATCACCTCGAACCGCAGGCCGATGGATTTATCCAACTCTTCCGTTGCGCGAGCGAGAACTTCGTAATCGGCAGGGCGACTGGCCCCTTTGAAACGGCCAAGATCAGGCTGGATATCGCAATCAATTTCATCATCAATGATGCGCTGTTTCAGGAATGCCAGTGTGCTCATGGATTCGCGCAAAATGGCCTGCGCCTTGGCGCGGCCCAAGGAGGCCGTCAGCCCCGCCAGCCCCAGTTTGTGAAACGATGGCCCGATCTGCCCACCGTTACGCGACGAGCAGCCAAAGCCGATCGCATCCGCGTCCACCACCACCACATCGCGCCCAGCGCGGGCCAGTGTCAACGCCGCCGACAACCCACTGTATCCCGCCCCGACCACCAATGTTTCAACCGTATCGGGAAGCGTGTCAGACCCCTGCGCAATCTGTGCCTTGGGCAGGTCCGTATCATCCCACCAATAAGGCTGGTTCAATATACCCTCAGACATCAACAAACATTTCGCTTTCAGGGTCATAATGCTGCAAGCCGCCTTCGCCTATGTCTGTCCATAATCCGTGGATGCTCATTGTTTCGCCTTCAACCGCGCTTTTGACAAACGGGAATGTCATCAGGTTTTCCAGTGAAATCACAACCGCCGCCTTTTCCAGTTGCTGTCTTTCTTCGCTTTCGTCGTTCAGGTCCATCTCTTGAACACGGTTGAATCCTGGACGCAGGATATCCATCCAGCGCCCGACAAAGCTGGATTTTTTCTCAAGCTCGGGCGCATTGCCGGAACACATATCGTAACAGCCCTGAACCCCACCGCAGTTGGAATGGCCCAGCACAATCAGATGCGCGACCTTTAGTTCGGTCACCGCAAATTCGACCGTGGCCGAGGTGCCGTGATGGTCGCCATCCGGCGCATAGGGCGGCACCAGATTGGCAATGTTGCGGTGGATGAAAAATTCGCCCTGATCCGCACCGAAAATCGAGGTGACATGCACGCGGCTGTCACAACAGGAAATCACCATGGCGCGGGGGCGCTGGCCCTCGTCGGCAAGGCGGCGATACCAGACTTTATTGTCCTCGTAAGAAGTGGCTTTCCACCCCTGATAACGCTTGACCAGATAGGACGGTAAAGGTTTCGCGTGATCCATGCCTGTCGCTCCTGTGGTTCAACCAGATTCTCCACCCTAACTATGCTGGATTTATCCAAAATTCGAGCGATTTCTATCCTTGCGCGAAACCTTTTCTAAGGAACCTTGGGTGATTGTCGCAATCGTTGTGGGGGCATAAAACCGGAGGGTGAAAGCGTGGCGACGACTATGACACTGATGTTTGATGAAAAGGTGAGGCTGGATTCGGACCGGCTGGCCGCACTCTATGTGCAATTGGGCGAGGCAGGCGCGCAAGACGTGGTGTGCCGCGCGATGGAGGAATTGGCCGTGCGCCTGACGCGGATCAATGAGGCGTATCAAACATACAAGATGCGCGAGCTGCGCAAGGGGGCCAAAGGGCTGATCGGTATTGCCGAACAGGTCGGGATGCAGCGATTGGCCGATGTTGCGCGGGATGTGCGCAACTGTGCGGATGAAAATGACCCGATTGCGCTGGCCGCAACGATAGCGCGTTTATTGCGGATCGGGGATTGTTCGCTAACCGCGGTTTGGGATTTACAGGACCTGTCTGTTTGATCCACCCTTGCGGTGCGGCGCACAGGGGCTAGGGTGTCGGGAACTGTAAACCGATTAAGGCCGCGAACCATGTCCATAGCATTTGCCCCTAGCGACACACCGTCGATCCCCTTGTTCATCATCCAGCAGGCAGATTTGCCGGACTGGCTGGAAAAACAGCCCGCGCATGTTTCAACGTGGCTGGATACAACGGGGTTCGCTGCCGGTTTGGGCGAGGTATGTCTGGTTCCTGATGCCACGGGGGCTGCCCTGCTGGTTGCGGTCGGGTTTGGCACTGACGTGGCCCGCGCGCGTGGGCGGTTTCATTTGGCCCACGCCGCAGCTGCATTGCCCGCGGGCACCTATCACATTCAGTCGGGGTTGGAAGGCGAGGCATTGGAAGAGGCCGCGCTGGGCTGGTTGCTGGCCGGATACCGGTTTAGCCGCTATAGCGCCCAGAAACCGGCAAGGGCCCGATTGATTGCGCCAGACGGCATTGATGCGACACGGATCGAAACGATTGCAGAAGGCGAGGTTTTAACCCGCGATCTGATCAACACGCCTGCCTCGGATATGGGGCCGAGCGATCTGGAAAACGCGTTTCTGGCACTGGCCGCGAACCACGGGGCCAAGGCAAAGGTAATTGCAGGGAACAAGCTGTTGTCCGAGAACCTGCCAATGATCCACGCGGTCGGGCGTGCTTCGGCCCAAGCGCCGCGTCTGTTAGACATGCGATGGGGTGATGCGGGGCCGACCCTGACACTGGTGGGCAAGGGTGTGTGCTTTGATACCGGTGGTTTGAACATCAAACCGGGGGCATCCATGGGGCTTATGAAAAAGGATATGGGCGGGGCCGCAACAGTTCTGGGTCTGGCGCATATGATCATGACGCTGGGCCTAAAGCTGCGGCTGCGGGTTCTGGTGCCCGCCGTTGAAAATGCAATCAGCAGTGCCGCGTTTCGCCCGCAGGACATCCTGACATCACGCAAGGGGCTAACAGTCGAGATTAACAATACCGACGCCGAAGGGCGTTTGGTGCTGGCCGATGCATTGGCATTGGCGGATGAAGAAAAACCCGATTGCCTGATTTCAATGGCGACATTGACGGGGGCCGCGCGGGTCGCCGTCGGGCCGGACCTTGCGCCGTATTTCTGTGACGATCAGGATATGGCGACAGCGCTGGAAACAGGTGGCGCTATGGCCAGTGACCCCCTGTGGCGGATGCCGTTCTGGACCCCTTACGAGAAGATGATCGAACCCGGCATCGCCGATCTGGACAACGCCCCAAAGGGGGGCTTTGCTGGCGCAATAACAGCGGCCTTGTTCTTGCGCCGTTTTGTTGATCAATCACCCCGCTATGCCCATTTTGACATCTACGGCTGGCAACCTACCGCCGCACCCGCCCGCCCCAAGGGTGGCGCAGGACAAGGGGCGCGGGCGATCCTTGCAGCATTGCCAAAGGTGCTAAACCTATGACGGATCGGCGCCTGACCCCTGCAAATACCCGCGTGGCCGCCGCCCATTTGAAAGGGCAGATCGAAGCTGCGAAATTTGTCGATGGCGTTTGGCGGCAAATTTCGGTGCCTGTGGCTGATATTCTGGCCACCCCGCAAGGACCGCGTGACCGGCAAGCGTTATACGGCGAACATATTCTAGTTCTGGAAGAACACGACAGCCACGCCTTTGGCCAAGCTGCCAAAGATGGCTATGTAGGCTATATCAACGCCGACCATCTGGCCCCGATGCAAGAGCCAACACATTGGGTCAGCGCCCCCGCCACCCATCTATACACCATGAATGATTTCAAAAGCCGCGAAGCGATGGCGCTGTCGTTCGGATCCTACCTGACCATTGTCGCCACGCACGAACGGTTCCTTGAAACATCACACGGGTATTTCGTGCCAAAGCCGCATGTGCGCGAGGTGGGCGCATTATTCAGTGACCCTATCGATGTGGCCACGCTGTTTTTGGGTAGCCCCTATCTGTGGGGCGGCAATTCCCGCGAGGGGCTGGATTGTTCGGCGCTGGTGCAGGCATCATTACTGGCGTGTGGAATACCCTGCCCTGCGGATAGTGACATGCAGGAAGATACATTGGGCAACCTGACCAACGACACCGAAATGAAGCGCGGCGATTTGTTATTCTGGAAGGGCCATGTGGCAATGGTGGTAGACAGCGAAACGATGATCCACGCAAATGCAGGCGCAATGGCGACGGCATACGAGCCGATCAAGGAGGGCATTGCACGGATCAAGGAACAGGGTGACGGGCCGGTGACATCACACAAACGGCTTTAGGGTCAGGACCTTAGGTCACTGCGCGGATCAGCTTTTTCTCAAGCACTCGCAGCACCGGTTTCAAATCAGCACCGCGCTTTAATATCTGCCCGTCCATCCCAACGACCGAATACATTCCCTGCTTGTGCCGCAGCTTGGGCCGCTTTTCGATCCGGTATAATGGGTTTTCAGCCGTGTGACGAAACACCGAAAAAACCGCAAATTCCCGCAGGCAGGATATGCCGTAATCGCGCCATTCTCCGGCGGTGACCATTCGCCCGTATAGGGACATGATAACATTCAGTTCATTGCGTTGAAACGCGACTTGCGCAGGGAATGATGTAAACGGTGTCGGGTTATTCATCTGTAAACTCTCGCCTGCGCACCTGATAAAATCAAGCCCGTCGCTAAATTGTCCTGAAATGGCCGGACAAAAACCACGCCTTTTTCATTTCAGCGCCTGTATTGGCCGCGATAGATACCCCATAGTGAAACGCTGACTTGGTGTTGCAATTAATCTGCCCCCACCCAGTTTGTGATGCAAAGCCAGTTTTCGCACATTAAGCCCCGTCATGAAAATGGTCGGGGTTTTTTGTTTGTCAGCTAAAGCGATGCGCGAGGGTGTCATCGCAGGCGGGCATCGGGGCTAGGCCATGATCTGAAGCATCGAGCCAGGTTTCCGACCTTTCAGCAAGGCGGCCATACACATCGGCCACCCTCTTGCGCGGGTTGGATATGACGAAATCGGCAGGAAATAGTTCAGGTGGCACATCAGGAAACCGCAGAACGACCCGGCGCCAGCGGTGGATCAAAAGCATCCTTGCTGCCATCGCATCAAGGGGCGTGGGGTATGCGCCCTTCAGGGCCGCAATATCGTTGTGCAAAGTAATAAGAGCGCTTTGATGTGCCTTGGACAGAACCTGTTTTGCAAAACTTTCTGGAAATGACGCCAGCGCGCCCGTCAGACAGATATGGTTTGGCATATCAACGGCCAGATATGCGGGGATCAGCCAAAGGTTCGTCCCCACTTCGATGCCTTTGTCTGGAGCCATCGCACCGCTGGCCATCACCCATTCACCGACCTTCCCACTGAGTGGAGCCGCGTAAATATCAACTGATGCGGCCGAGATTTCAGCCTGTGCATCCACGCTAAGCCGGTAAAAACTGTTGCGCCCTTCGCGGTCGCGCACAACCCATCCGTCACTTGTTAACCTTGAGAGTGCCGTGCGCAACGCACCAGCCTCAACCCCTACCCGCTCTAGTAAATGTTGCAAACGCAGGGTCGCAATACGCCCGCCACGGTGCTGCACCGCATCGCCAAATACAGTGACGACCAGCGACCAGACACGCAGGCGGCCTTCGGTATGTAGGTTGGTGATAAGCGGCTCTAATGCATCCATGTCGCCTTGTTAACTGGAATAGGCCACCATCGTCAAAAGCTCATATTCAGCAACCTGTTCATCGTGTTGATTATACAGCGTCGCATTCCAGCGCACCTCGCCGTATTCATCGGTGCGGCGGGTTTTGCGTTTGGCGGTCAAACGCACGTAGATTGTATCATCAGGACTAACCGGAGTCTGGAATGTCAGGTTATTGATGCCGGTATTGGCCAGCACCGGACCGGGATCAGGCTGCACGAACAGTCCCGCCGCAAACGATAACAACAGATAGCCATGCGCCACACGACCGGGGAAGAACGGGTTCGCTTTGGCGGCATCCTCGTCCATGTGGGCATAGAATGTATCACCGGTGAAATGGGCAAAATGCGTAATGTCGTCCAGCGTCACCACCCGTTTGTCAGTGCGCAGGGTCTCGCCAATCTCGATTTGATCAAAGGTGCGCTGGAACGGATGGGTCGGGCCGGTTTTCTCCTGCGCCCCCGAAACCCAGACTCCACCAATGGCCGTCAAAATATCGGGGCTGCCCTGAATGGCGGTGCGCTGCATGTAATGCATCACGCCACGAATGCCGCCCATTTCCTCGCCGCCACCTGCCCGCCCCGGACCACCATGCACCATGTGCGGCAAGGGCGACCCGTGCCCTGTTGCCTCGCTCATCGAGGTGCGGTTGTTGAAATACAGCCGCCCGTGCCAGTGCGCTGATGCCAGTGTAATATCGCGGGCGATTTGCGCGTCATTGGTGATGACGGACGCCACAAGGCTGCCCTGCCCGCGATTGGCCAGATCGGCAGCATGGGCTGTGTCGCGGTAGGGCAAGATGGTCGAAACAGGACCGAAGGCCTCGACCTCATGCACTATGCGGGCGGCGTCGGGATCGTCGCAGCGAAACAACATCGGCGGCAGGAAACCCTGTTCAGGGTCTGCACCCTCGACGGTGAAATGATCGGGATCGCCGTAAACGCGCGTCGCCTCGGTGCCGATCTGTGCGGCCATCTCCAGCACATCGGTTTTTTGTGCTGCTGAAACCAGCGAACCCATGCGAACGCCCTCGGTTTCGGGATCGCCAATGGTGGTTTTTTCCAGCTTAGCAGATAAGGCCTCAATCACCCGATTAATCAGCGGCTCGGGCACGATCATCCGGCGGATGGCGGTGCATTTTTGGCCCGCTTTGGTGGTCATTTCTGTGGTGGCCTCACGGATGAACAGATCAAACTCGGGGGTTTCCACACCCGCATCCAGCCCAAGGATCGAAGCATTCAAACTGTCCTGTTCCGCAATAAACCGTGTGCCGTTGGCGATGATGTTGGGCATAGATCGCAACGCAAGCGCGGTGCGGGCCGAGCCGGTAAAGCTAACCACATCCTGCGCCCCCAGCCGCGCCAACAAATCCCCGGTGCGCCCGACAATCAACTGCACAGCGCCTTCGGGCAACAACCCGCTGTCCATCATAATCCGCACGCAGGCTTCGGTCAGGAAACTGGTTTGGGTGGCGGGTTTAACGATGCAGGGAACACCCGCCAACAGGGCTGGGGCCAGTTTTTCCAACATCCCCCAGACTGGAAAATTGAACGCGTTGACATGCACCGCAACGCCGTGCAGCGGCAACGCAATGTGTTGACCCAGAAATGTGCCGTTCCGCGATAGCTGCTCGACTTCGCCATCCAGATAGACATGCCCGTCCGGCATTTCGCGCCGCCCCTTGGAGGCAAACACAAACATCGTGCCTATGCCGCCGTCAATGTCGATCCAGCCGTCCTTGCGGGTCGCCCCAGTAAGCGGGTTCAGCGCATATAGTTCCTCTTTGCGGCTATCAATATAGGCCGCCAGCGCCTTGAGCATTTTGGCGCGTTGATGAAATGTCATTTCCCGTAATGCAGGGCCACCCTTGGCCTTGGCCCAGTCGATCATCCCCTGAAAATCCAGCGTCGCGCCGCCAGCGCGTGCAATCACGGCACCCGTTACGGGGCTGTTCAGAATGGCTGCGTCCGCCGCGGGCGCAACCCATTGTCCGGCGGCAAAACTACGAGGTTCAAGCATCAACATCTCCCTTTGTGCCAGATTACCGATTCCGCGAGGCATTACAACACTATTGACCGCTCGGTCGGGTTTGTGCAGGCTGGGCACAGGGAGGACGCGTGAATGACACCACGGATAAAGGCCGAGAAAAGCGCCGCTGCAATGTGGGCGAATGATGCTGCATCTAAATGGCTGGGCATGTCGCTGGATCATGTGGACGCAGGCGAGGCGGTGATGTCGTTTGAAGTCGCGCCGCAGCATTTGAACGGCCACGCAATTTGCCACGGTGGGTATATTTACACATTGGCCGACAGCGCCTTTGCCTTTGCCTGCAACAGCTACAATCGACTGGTCGTGGCGCAACAAAACTCGATCACTTATCTAAGTCCGGCAAGGTTGGGCGAGCGTCTGACCGCCACCGCGCGCGAGGTCAGCCTGACTGGACGGTCAGGCATTTACGATGTGTCCATCACCGCCCCCGACGGGCGCGTGGTGGCCGAGTTTCGCGGCGGATCACGCCAGATCAAAGGCCAGCATTTTGAGGAGACACCATGACCGAGGCATTTATCTGCGAAGGGGTGCGCACCCCGATTGGCCGCTACGGTGGGGCATTATCATCAGTGCGGCCCGACGATATGCTAGCGCATGTGTTACGAGAATGCGTGACGGGGCTGGACGGGCTGGTGGTGGATGAGGTGATATCCGGATGTGCCAACCAAGCCGGTGAAGACAACCGCAATGTGGCACGGATGGCCGTGTTGCTGGCGGGGCTGGACGTGGATGTGCCTGCGGTAACGGTGAACCGTTTGTGCGGCTCGGGGCTGGATGCGGTGGGCATGGCGGCGCGAGCGGTGAAATGCGGCGAGGCCGAGGTGGTGATTGCCAGTGGTGTCGAGAGCATGAGCCGTGCGCCAATGGTGATGCCCAAACCGGATGCCGCTTTTTCTCGGCGGGCTGAAGTGTTTGACACCACAATCGGCTGGCGGTTTGTGAACAAGGTTTTAGCAGCGCAGTACGGCACGGATTCGATGCCGGAAACGGCTGAAAATGTGGCCGAGGAATTCAACATCTCGCGGGCGGATCAGGATACTTTTGCAATGCGCTCGCAGGAACGGGCGGCAGCGGCGATTGCTGGCGGGCGGATGGCGCAGGAAATCGCGCCGATCAGCATTCCACAGCGCAAGGGCGACGCCGTGGTTGTGGACACGGACGAACACCCGCGCGCCACCACATTGGAAAAACTAGCGGGCCTGCGCACCCCGTTCCGCGAGGGTGGCAGCGTGACAGCGGGCAATGCAAGCGGTGTCAATGACGGGGCCTGCGCGATGATTATCGCCAGTGCGGCAGCGGTGAAAAAATACAGCCTGACGCCAAAGTCGCGCATCATCGGCATGGCAGCGGCCGGTGTGCCGCCCCGCATCATGGGGACCGGTCCGGCGCCCGCGTCTGAAAAACTTTTGACGCGTTTGGGCCTGTCGATTGGTGATATTGATCTGATCGAATTGAACGAGGCGTTTGCGGCTCAAGGCCTAGCGGTTCTGCGCCAACTGGGGCTACCGGATGATGCGGATCATGTGAACCCGAATGGCGGCGCTATTGCGCTGGGACATCCTTTGGGTATGTCCGGTGCACGGCTTGCGCTGACGGCAGCAATTGAATTGCAAAATCAGGCTCTAACCCGTGCACTTTGCACAATGTGCATTGGTGTGGGTCAAGGGATATCACTGGTGATGGAACGGGTTTAGGAGGATACAACGTGAAAGACTTAACACCAAAGAAAAGCGATCTGGACCCGATTGAAATCGCCTCGCGCGATGAAATTTCAGCGCTACAACTGGAGCGGATGAAATGGTCACTGCGCCACGCCTATGACAACGTGCCGTTCTATAAGAAATCGTTCGATGATGCGGGCGTGCATCCCGACGACCTAAAATCCCTCTCCGATCTGGCCAAATTCCCGTTCACCATGAAGCAGGATTTGCGTGACAATTACCCCTTCGGCATGTTCGCCGTGCCACGCACACAAATCCAGCGGCTGCATGCTTCTTCGGGAACAACTGGCCAACCAACAGTGGTGGGCTATACCGCCCGCGATATTGATACATGGGCCACCGTGGTGGCGCGGTCCTTGCGGGCCAGCGGCACGCGGGCGGGCGATGTGGTGCATGTGGCCTATGGGTACGGGTTGTTCACCGGCGGGTTGGGCGCACATTATGGCGCCGAGAAACTGGGCTGCACGGTGGTGCCAATTTCGGGTGGCATGACCGCGCGGCAAGTGCAGTTGATCGAGGATTTCGGCGCCTCGACCATCATGGTCACCCCGTCCTACATGCTGTCCATTCTGGATGAATATAACCGTCAGGGCCGCGACCCGCGCAACAGCCCGCTGAACGTCGGTATCTTCGGGGCCGAGCCGTGGACCAACGCCATGCGCGGCGAGATTGAGGCGGCATTTGACATGAACGCCGTCGATATTTACGGCCTATCCGAGGTGATGGGACCTGGGGTGGCCAACGAGTGTGTCGAGACCAAAGACGGGTTGCACATTTGGGAGGATCATTTTTACCCTGAAATCATCAACCCCGAAACCGGCGCGGTGGTCGAGGATGGCGAGATGGGCGAGTTGGTATTCACATCGCTAACCAAGGAGGCGTTCCCGATTATCCGCTACCGCACCCGCGATTTAACCCGCCTGTTGCCGGGCACGGCGCGGTCCATGCGCCGGATGGAGAAAATAACGGGGCGCACCGATGATATGATTATCTTGCGCGGGGTAAACGTGTTTCCGACCCAGATTGAAGAACAATTGATGGCCGTTTCCGCCCTTGCGCCGCACTTCCAAATAGAGCTGGATCGCAAGGGGCGTATGGACCAGATGACGGTGCATGTGGAATTGGCCAGCGGGGCCAGTGGTGGAGATCATGCCGCAGAGCAGCTTGCACGGAAAATCAAAAGCAATGTGGGTGTTTCGGCCAAAGTCGTAATGGCGGATACCGGTGGCGTGGCCCGTAGCCAAGGCAAAGCGGTGCGAATTATCGACAACCGGTCAAAGGGATAGCACATGCCACGCGGAATAGCGCATGACCATTCCGAAAAACGCTCAGCCATCCGCATGGGGGCGGCAGCGTATTTTGCCGCCAACGGGTATGACCGTGCCTCGATGACAGCAGCAGCGGCGCATTGCGGCGTGTCAAAGGCGCTGATCTATCATTATTACGGCAGCAAAGACGCGCTGCTATATGACATCCTGCATAGCCATTTATCGGATCTTGTTGATACCGTTGATCAGGTACCTGACAACCCTGACCGGTTACGGCAATTGGTCCGTGCAATCCTGTTAGCCTACCGCGATGCGGATGCGGAGCACAAATTACAGGCAGATGCGATGACTGCTCTGCCGTTGGACAAACGCGAACCGCTCATGGCCCTGCAACGGCACTTAATTCAGGTGATGGGCGATACTTTGCAAGCGGCGTCACCAAAGACAATGACAGACCCCGCCCGCCTGCGCCCTATCACAATGACTGTGTTTGGTATGCTTAACTGGTTTTACATGTGGCACCGCCCCGGCAAAGGGATCAGCCGCGACGATTATGCGGACCTTGTGACCGATATGGTTCTGGGAGGAATTAAAGGGCTTTAGCCACACCAGAAACGGACAATCCGGTTCTGCGCATCCAGATCAACATTCAAACGGGTCGGGCTATAATCCATAGTCACCGCCATCCCCGGTTTGATAATCCGCATCGGGGCCGGAAATGTCATGCTGGCAAATATATCGGCAGATTGGCCGATCAGATTTTGATATCCAACAGCACCACATTCATTGGGGCCGTCTACTGTTGGAGGTGTAGGTTGCTCACAAGCGGCGAGGGCGAGGATTGCTAGAACTGTAAAACGCATAAAAATCTCCGGTAATAAACCTATCTCAGTGTGCCTATAAATATTGCTGTTATACAATATCGCACCTTCTTTTAGTTGCATAACTGGCGGCTTTCCCCCACTCTGCCCACGAATAAACCGGAGGAGATATATCATGCGAACACGTGCAGCCGTTGCATTGGAAGCAGGCAAACCGCTTGAGATAATGGAAGTGAACCTTGAGGGTCCGAAAGCTGGCGAGGTTCTGGTCGAGATCAAGGCGACAGGGCTGTGTCATACGGATGCGTTTACCCTGTCGGGCGATGACCCCGAGGGGATGTTTCCGGCGATTTTGGGCCATGAGGGCGCGGGCGTTGTGGTCGAGCTGGGCGCAGGTGTGACCAGCCTTGAAGTCGGCGATCATGTGATCCCGCTCTACACCCCCGAATGTCGTGAATGTGACTACTGCCTGAACCCCAAAACCAACCTCTGCCAGTCGATCCGCTCAACCCAAGGTGCTGGCGTGATGCCCGATGGCACCAGCCGGTTTTCGATGCTGGATGGCACCCCGATCCTGCACTACATGGGGTGTTCGACCTTTGCCAACCACACGGTTCTGCCGGAAATTGCGCTGGCCAAAGTGCGCAAGGATGCACCGTTCGAGAAGATTTGTTATATCGGGTGTGGCGTGACCACCGGCATTGGGGCGGTGATCAATACGGCCAAGGTGGAAATCGGCAGCACGGCGATTGTGTTCGGGCTGGGTGGTATTGGTCTGAATGTGGTGCAGGGGTTGCGGCTGGCGGGGGCCGACCAGATTGTCGGTGTTGACCTGAACGACGCGCGTATTCCGATGGCAACCCAGTTCGGCATGACCGATTTTGTCAATCCGACCAAAGTGACCGGTGATCTGGTTGCCCATCTGGTTGACCTGACCGGCGGCGGTGCGGACTACACCTTTGACGCCACCGGCAATGTCGGTGTGATGCGCACAGCCCTTGAGGCCGCGCACAAAGGCTGGGGCGAAAGCATCATCATCGGCGTTGCAGCTGCGGGGGCTGAAATCTCCACCCGTCCGTTCCAGCTGGTCACAGGGCGCAGCTGGCGCGGCACAGCCTTTGGCGGGGCGCGTGGACGCACGGATGTTCCGAAAATCGTCGACTGGTATATGGACGGCAAAATCGAAATCGACCCGATGATCACCCACACCATGTCGCTGGAGGATATCAACAAGGGGTTTGATCTGATGCACGAAGGCAAATCCATTCGGGGTGTGGTGATTTACTGATGGAAACCCTATCTGAAAGCGCGGCCTTTGGCGGCATCCAAGGCGTCTACAAACACACATCATCCGCCTGCAATTGCGACATGACCTTTGCGGTTTACCTGCCGCCGCAAGCCAAGGCGGGGCCGGTTCCGGCGCTGTGGTATTTGTCGGGCCTGACCTGCACCCACGAGAACGCGATGACCAAAGCGGCGTTGCAGGAACACGCGGCCAAGCACGGTATGGCGGTGATCTATCCCGACACATCACCGCGTGGCGAAGGTGTGGTGGATGACGATGATTACGCTTTGGGGCAGGGCGCGGGGTTCTATGTTAACGCGACCGAGGCACCGTGGGCTGCACATTTCCAGATGTATGATTACGTGCTGAATGAATTGCCCGCCCTGATCGCCAAAAACTTCGCCATTAACGACAAACGCGGCATCACTGGTCATTCGATGGGTGGCCACGGCGCGCTGACTTTGGCGCTGAACAACCCCGATGTGTTCACTTCGGTTTCGGCCTTCGCACC
>NZ_JBSMEZ010000017.1:0-24935 GCF_056498605.1 Profundibacter sp. | reverse complement strand
GGGACAGGCCATCAAAAACCGGATCGCCCCCGAATGTGAGCGAAATGTCCGAGAGCTGTAATAAAGGTGCACGTGCCATATCCGCTGGCTACGGTGTGGGATGCGCGGCGTCAACCACCCCCCTTGGTTAAACTGCAAAAACGGGGTAGCACAGCAGAAATAAACTTGAGGGGATCAACCGATGTTTGACGATTTTTGCTCTGCCAATTTACATGTGATCCCGCATCAACGCACTGGCGAGAACGCTGCCGATACAGTGATCAGCCCGGATGACTTTGCCAATGCGCGGGTCGAGATTAGCGCGTGGCAGGGCTATGCCCCCACCCCGCTACACGCGTTGCCTGAATTGGCAGCGGTATTGCAATTGGCCGCTATGCATTACAAGGACGAGGGGCAGCGGTTCGGGCTGGGCAGTTTCAAGGCACTTGGTGCGGCCTATGCGGCCTGTCGTGTGTTGCAACAACAGATCAGCCAGATGCGCGGCCATCCGGTGACGCTCGCCGATATCCGCACGCGGAAATACGCGCGCGATGCCGCAACAATAACGCTGGTCACGGCCACGGACGGCAATCACGGGCGATCACTTGCTTGGGGCGCACAACGGTTCGGCGCCCCTTGCCATATCTATATCCACAGCCAAGTCAGCCAGAACCGCGCCGATGCAATGGCCGATTTTGGCGCGCAAATTATCCGCATTGATGGCGATTATGATGCCTCGGTCCGGATTGCCCGCGATGAAGCGGCGGCACAGGGATGGTTTGTTGTTTCGGACACCTCGTGGGCCGGATACACCGAACCGCCCCGCGACGTGATGGCCGGATACGGTATGCTGATCCACGAGGCCAATCAGGCGCTGGACAGCGCGCCAACCCATGTATTTGTTCAGGGCGGCGTTGGCGGGATTGCGGCGGCGGTTGGGGCGGGGATGCGCCAACGTTGGGGGGCGCAATGCCCGCATATCGTTGTGGTCGAACCAGATCGCGCGGCCTGCCTATTTGCCAGTGCCCGCAATGGGGCAATCACCAACGTCGACATCCAGACCGAAACCATGATGGCCGGATTGTCCTGTGGTGAGCCATCACCACTGGCCTGGGACATCCTGCGCCAAGAAGCATCGGCATTCACCACTGTTCCCGACGATTTCGTTGCCCCCGCAATGCGCCTTCTTGGTGCCCCTTTGGGGAATGATCCCGCCATTACGGCTGGCGAATCTGCGGTTGCCGGATTAGCGGCGTTGATTGCCGCCAGCGCAGATATAGGACATCGTGAAACCTTGGGCCTTGATAACAACGCCCGCGTTTTGCTGATCGGAACCGAAGGCGCAACTGACCCCGATATTTATCGTAAAATCCTCGCGGGTTAGCCCGCCACTGCCCGTAGCAGGCGTTTGCGGGTTTCGGGAATCGCGGCGGTTTCCACCCCGACAAACACATGCAGCGTGTTCATATCGCGGTCCACCACCGCGTGGTCCGACACCCAGCCGCCCATCGCCAGATAGGTGCGCAACAGCGGCGGAATAACCCGCAGCGCCTTATGCGACAGGGTGGCATCGTCGAAGATGACAACATCCTGCGCCTTGACCAACGGGCGCCATTGATCCGGCGCAAGATGCCGCGCCTTTAGCAGTGAAAACGCATCGCTATACGCTGCCCCGTCACAACCCGCAAAGGACGAGCAGCCAAACAGCATCGTTACCCCTTGCCCATCTACAACACGCGTCATCATCGCCCAAGCGACACGCACGATTTCAGGGTCACTGTGATCGGGGTGAACACAAAACCGCCCCAGCTCCAACATCGGCCCTTTGAAGTTTTGCAAAGCCGTCAAATCGTAAAACTGCGCCGAATAGCTCTGCCCGATGTCCACCCCCATCATTTGCATCAACCGGTAACTGGCCACCAGTTTTCCAGTGGTTATTTCCTCGATCAGAACATGATCGCAGCGCGCATCAAAGGTATCGCATTCCAGCCCTGTTATAGCATCGGCAAAAGCCAGCTTGCGCAGCGATTGCGAGGCCAAAATATCCGCATCGCCATCGGCAAAACGTGCGCGGTAACGGCCCCTTTCAAGGATCAGCATGGTCAACCTCTTGTGATAGGCCAAACAGGGGACTTGCCCTTTGGCCGACTACCCCTAAATATGGGTCACAGACGCGAAACACACAACCCCAGATCGGGCCCAGACGGGGCCCAGAACAGGATTACATCATGGTAAAAATCACCAAAACCGATGAAGAATGGCGCGCCCAATTGTCTGATCTTGCTTATAAAGTGACGCGCAAGCACGGCACCGAGCGTTCACATAGCCATGATGAATTCCCCAAACAGGCAGGCATGTTCCATTGCATTTGCTGTGATGCACCGCTGTTTGATCAGGAGACAAAGTTTGAATCGGGCACTGGCTGGCCCAGCTTTTTTCAGCCCACAACACCCGATGCGATTGGCGAATCCGACGACCGCAAGCTGTTCTTGAAGCGTGTCGAGGTGCATTGCGCCACCTGTGCTGCACATTTGGGGCATGTGTTTCCCGATGGGCCGGAACCAACAGGTTTGCGCTATTGCCTGAACGGTGTGGCGCTGCGGTTTGAAGGCAAAGAATAAGAGATTCTATGCCTGCGACGCGGATATTTATGGAACGAAAATGGGGTTAGGCTGATGCCTTTTCCACCTTCACCGCTGAAAACTTGAACTCGGGGATTTTGCCATATGGGTCCAGCGCCGGATTGGTCAGGATGTTGGCAGCTGCCTCGACAAAGGCAAAGGGCAAAAACACCATATCCTCGGCCACGGAACGGTCCGCACGGGCCATGATTGTGACCGCGCCGCGCCGCGTGGTCAGGGTCAGCATTTCACCTGCCTTCACCCCCATCTCGCGCAATGTGCGGGGATGCAGCGAACAGTTCGCTTCGGGCTCCAACCCGTCCAGCACCTTTGAGCGCCGTGTCATTGATCCCGTGTGCCAATGTTCCAACTGCCGACCTGTGGTCAGGATCATCGGGTAATCCTCATCCGGCACCTCGTCAGGCGCAATCAGGCTGGCGGGGGTGAAACGGGCGCGGTTATCGTCGCGCGGGAAGCCATCACCAAACACAATCGCCTGACCCGGATCGGTTGGGGAAAGCGACGGGTAGGTCACCGCATTCACCGCCTCTAACCGCTCCCAAGTGATATTATCAAGGCTGTTCATGTTCAGCTTCATTTCTGCGAATACTTCGCGCGGATGGGTATAGGTCCAGTCCAGCCCCAAACGGCGCGCCAGCTCGACCTCGATCCACCAATCTTCGCGCGAGTCCCCTGGTGGGGCAATCGCGGCGCGGCCCATTTGCACCTGACGGTTGGTGTTGGTGACGGTGCCGTTCTTTTCAGCAAAGGCCGAGGCCGGCAGGATCACATCGGCGTAATTGGCGGTTTCAGTGACGAAAATATCCTGCACTACAAGGTGATCCAGTTTGGCCAGCGCCTGACGGGCGTGGGTCACATCTGGGTCCGACATGGCGGGATTTTCACCAAGGATATACATACCCTTGATTTGACCCGCATGGACCGCGTCCAGAATTTCAGTCACCGTCAGCCCCTTTTCATTACTGAAATCACCGGACTTCCAGACCTCGGTAAAGGCGCTGCGCACTCCGTCATCGGTAACGGATTGATAATCCGGCAAAAACATCGGCACCAGCCCTGCGTCCGAGGCCCCTTGCACATTATTTTGCCCCCGCAGCGGGTGCAGCCCCGTACCGGGTTTACCTATATTCCCAGTCATCAAAGCCAGCGAGATCAGGCAGCGCGAATTATCGGTGCCGTGGATGTGTTGGCTGATGCCCATGCCCCAAAAGATCAGGCCCGCAGATCCGCACGCAAAGGTGCGGGCGGCGGCGCGGATATCCTCGGCTGAAATGCCGCAAATACCGCTCATGGCTTCGGGGGTAAAATCGGCTAGGTGCGATTTTTCAGCCTCCCAGTTTTCGGTGAATTTGGCGATGTAGGCATCGTCTTGCAGCCCCTCCTCGACGATCACATGCATCATTGCATTCAGCAGCGAGACATCCGCACCGGGCCGGAACTGTAGCATATGGGTGGCGTGACGTTTCAGAGCTTGGCCGCGTGGGTCCATCACAATCAGCTTGCCGCCGCGTTTGGTGAATTGCTTAAAGAACGTGGCGGCGACGGGATGGTTTTCGATCGGATTACAGCCGATCACGATGGCCACATCGGCGTTTTCGATTTCATTGAAAGTAGCGGTGACAGCCCCTGACCCCACGTTTTCGATCAGCGCCGTCACGGAAGAGGCGTGGCACAACCGCGTGCAGTGATCGACGTTGTTATGACCAAAGCCCTGACGGATCAGTTTCTGGAACAGATAGGCCTCTTCATTGGTGCATTTGGCTGACCCGAAACCAGCCACAGCCTCGCCACCATGGCTGTCACGCAGATGGGCCAAGCCATTGGCGGCAGCGTCCAGCGCTTCATCCCATGTAGCCTCGCGGAAATGGGTCAACGGGTTTGCGGGGTTCACATTCAGCCCCTTGGCGGGGGCATCCTCGCGGCGGATCAGCGGCTTGGTGATGCGGTGGTCGTGGTGGATGTAGTCAAAGCCAAAGCGCCCTTTTACGCACAAACGCCCCTCGTTCGCGGGGCCATCCAGCCCCTCGACATATTTAACCTGCCCGTCCTTGATTTTCAGCGAAATCTGGCAACCGACACCGCAGAACGGGCAGACGCTGGCGACTTCGCTGTCATAATCGGCACTGTCGCCATGCTGATAACTGTCCAGCACTGTGGCGGGCATCAACGCGCCTGTTGGACAGGCCTGCACGCATTCGCCGCAGGCCACGCAGGTGCTGTCGCCCATCGGGTCATTCATATCAAACACCGGATAGGCATCATGGCCGCGCCCCGCCATGCCAATCACATCATTGACCTGCACCTCGCGGCAGGCCCGCACACACAGGTTGCACTGGATGCAGGCGTCAAGGTTGACCCGCATGGCAACGTGGCTGTCATCGAGCAGCGGGATGCGGGGGACTTCAAGTTTCGGCAAGCGGCTGTCTGACACGTTTTCAAGCGCTGCCATATCCCAGAAATGCGAGGATTTATCGTGCGCGATGTCCTGCGCTGGCTGATCGGTGACCAGCATTTCAATCACCATCTTGCGGGCAGTTTTGGCGCGGGCGGAATCGGTGGTCACCACCATGCCATCGGTCGGGGTGCGGATACAGGAGGCGGCCAAGGTGCGCTCGCCCTCGATTTCAACCATGCAGGCGCGGCAGTTGCCGTCAGGTCGGTAACCCTTGGCGGGCTTGTGACACAGATGCGGGATGATTAGCCCGCGTCCGTTGGCAACTTCCCAAATGCTTTCGCCATCTTGGGCCGTGACCTGTTCGCCGTTCAGCGTGAATGTAATCGGATCGGTCATCAGGACACCTCGTCTTTGAAATGTTTCATCGTCAAGCGGATCGCATTGGGGGCCGCCTGCCCCAGCCCGCAGATCGAGGCGTCTGCCATCGCAGTGCAGATTTCCTCGAGCAGCGGTTGATCCCAGACCTCGGCCTGCATCAGCTTCACCGCCTTCTCGCACCCCACACGACAAGGCGTGCATTGGCCACAGCTTTCATCCTCGAAGAACCGCAGCATATTTAGGGCGGCGGCCCGTGCGCTATCGTGATCAGAAAGAACCACCACGGCAGCGGACCCAATAAAGGTGCCATGCGACTGCAAGGTGTCAAAATCCAGCGGGATATCGTCCATACTGGCGGGCAGCAGGCCCGAGGATGGGCCGCCGGGCTGATATGCCATGAAACTGTGGCCGTCGCGCATGCCGCCTGCGGCTGCGATGATGTCGGTGATGGTGGAGCCAGCGGGCAACAGATGCACGCCTGCGTTTTTCACCCGTCCCGAAACCGAATAGCTCCGCAAGCCCTTGCGGCCGTTGTGCTCGACGCTATTCAAGACCTCAGGCCCCTCACGGCAGACCCGCGCGACCCAGTGCAGGGTTTCGACATTATGAACCAAGGTTGGTTGGCCAAACAGGCCCACTTCGGCCACAAACGGCGGGCGGTGACGCGGCATACCGCGCTTGCCCTCGATGCTTTCAATCATCGCGCTTTCTTCGCCACAGATGTAGGCACCGGCACCACGGCGCAGCTCGATGACCCCCTCATCGACAACACCTTCGGCCTCTAACATACTGATTTCGCGTTTTAATATCTCGATCACGGCAGGGTATTCATCACGCATGTAGATATAGCAGCGTTCCGCCTCAACCGCCCATGCGGCGATCAGCATACCCTCAAGCATCAGATGGGGGTTTCGTTCCAGATAATAACGGTCCTTGAAGGTGCCAGGCTCGCCCTCGTCGCCGTTCACCGCCAGATAACGCGGGCCAGCATTGCCCCTCACAAAGCCCCATTTGGTGCCGGATGGAAAGCCCGCCCCGCCAAGACCACGCAGGCCAGAGGCGAGAATTTTCTCTTGCACATCTTCCCAATTGCCTGCATCGCGCAACTGTTTTAGCGCGGTGTAGCCGCCAGCCGCAACATAAGCCGCGTAATCCTCGTATTTAGGCACATGCGCATGGGTGTCCCCCGCTGCAATCGCCGCGTTGACCTTATTGAGCGTGGCGTGATCAATGTGATGATGACCCAATTCCAGCACAGGTGCCGTATCGCAGCGACCCATGCAGGGCGCACGCAGAACGCGGACTTCGCTGGCATCCATCCCGTCCTTAAGGGCGGCCATTAACTGCTGAGCGCCGGCCATTTCGCAAGACAGACTGTCGCAAACACGGATAGTCAAGGCGGGTGGCGGGGTCTCGTCCTCTTTCACCACATCAAAATGGGCGTAGAAACTAGCGACCTCGTAGACCTCGGCCATAGAAAGGCGCATTTCTTCGGCCAGAGCGTGAAGGTGGGCAGCGGATAAATGCCCGTAGGCGTCCTGTAGGGCATGCAGGTTTTCGATCAGCATATCGCGCGCCATTTGACTGGGGGCGATCAGCGAACGGACATCGTTTTGAGCATTATCATCCAGCTGGCGGCCTTTTGGCGTATGCCGCCCCTTGCCGCGTCCCGATTTCCAGACGCCGTTTTGTTCGTCTTTCGCCATGTTCTTTGCCCCAACGCGTTTATTCAAGAGCGAGTGTCTGCCCCATTCCGTGTTAATTCAAGAATTAGTTACACGTATTCTGGTCAACGGCAAAAGTGATCCGCGACATTGGTGCATACATTGGCGACACAGCATGCATTCATTTAAGATTGATGTGCTTGCGGCGCTGGTATTACGAGCGGTTTGCATTGAACCAAAAAATAAGCATCGGAATTCGCCTGCTCTTGGGGCAAATTCCGATTCCGGTTAATGCAAATTGCTCTTAGGCAAGAAGAACGAGGAAGGTATGCCTCTATTCCTTTACCTTAGGGCAGCCTCGATATTGCCGCCGTCCACCGTCATCACATGCGCCGTGGTGCGTTCCGCCAGCGCCAGCGCCACAAAGGCATCGGCGACATGGCGGGCCTCGACCTCGCGGCGGATCAGGTTACCAGCCATATAGGTGCCCTCGTCAATGCCGCGCGCCTTTGCGCGTTCCTTGATGAATTCATCATCCAGCAGGCCGGAACGGATGCGGTCGGCATTAATGCCGTTGACCCGCACGCCCATTGGCCCAAGTTCCAGCGCCAGTTGACGCAGCAAGAAGAAGGTGGCGGCCTTTGGCAGGCCGTATGCGCCAAAGCCCTTGCCCGGGTTCACTGCCTGTTTTGAGACGTTATAGAGCAGTTGGCCGCCACGGTTCTGGACCTCGAATACCTGTGCGGCGGCTTTGGAAAATGTCTGGTGCGCAAAGAAGTTAAGATCGAAACTTTTGCGCAACAGCGCATCATCCAGCCCGATCATTTCGCCGGTCCATGCGGCACCAGCGTTAGAGACCAAAATATCCAGCCCGCCAAACCGCGCGGTGCAGGCGCTGACCGCCCTGCCCGCCGCCCCGTCTGCGGTGATATCGAGCGCGATACCATCGTGATCAGGACCAAGAGCGGTGAGTGCTTTTTCAAGCGCCTCCTCGCCCAGATCAACCAGAAAGATGTTGGCCCCAAGATCGGCAAAGGCCTGTGCCGTGGCCAGCCCGATAGCCCCACCACCGCCTGTCACCATCACAACGTGCCCTGCAAAGCGGGGATAATTGCGGCTGGGCAGCTTGGCCTGTTCCAGTGACCAGTATTCCATATCAAACAGGTCTTTCTCGCCAACAGGATGGAAACCGCCGCAATCCTCACCATTGCTCATCGCGGCGATGTTTTGTTCCGCCAGATCGGCAGCAATGCGGGCCTCGGTGGCGTTTGCGCCCATGCCAATAATGCCGACGCCTTCAACCCATGCCACATCAGGCACGGGGTTCAACAAGGTTTTTCCGCCGCCAACGCGGGTGTTGTTGCGAATAAAATAGTCAGTGTAATCAGTGATGTAGGCATCGATCGTCGCCGCAATCGCATCCTTGCCACCCGCCAAGGTCTGGGCATTCAGCACTAGCGGAAAATTCTTGGTGCGGATCACATGATCTGGGGTTGCTACACCGCGTTTGGCCAGTTCCTCAACATCGGGACGGGCAAAAAACTCCTGCACGTTTTCCCCTGCCCGCAGGTCCATCACCGGCATGGCGGCATCACGGTTGCCAAGAAATTGCGCACGACGCTCGCCCAGAATGCCGCGCAAAACCGGCATCAGGTCAATCGCTTTGGCCTCCATCGCTAGATCAGCCGGACCAGATAGCTTTAACCCCTTACCGCTTTTACGCTCGAGCCAATCAGTGACCATGTTCACATGGGTGATCATCAGATCATATGCCGTCTTGGCATCGCCCGCGAAGGTGAAATGCCCGTGATTGAGCAACAGCAATCCTTCGACATCGGGATTGGCCTCATAGACCCCGGCCGCCGCCTTGCCCAAGGCAAAACCAGGCATGTGAAACGGCACGACTGCCACCTTGCCGCCAAAGATTTCCTGCACCACCTCGGCGGCATTGGGCAGGTCGGCAATAGCCAGCATCGCGGTGGCGTGGGTGTGGTTGATAAAGGCGTGTGGCAGGTAGGCATGTAGCAGGACTTCAACGGACGGGTTCGGCCCGCTGGTGTCCAGCATATTGGCACGCACGGTGTTGACCATATCCTCGTCGCTTAACCCATCCAGCGCGCGCAGGGCCAGCAATGGCTCCAGCCGCACTGCGGGCATTCCGGCGGCGTCAATCATCGCCAAATCCTGACCGCTGCCCTTGATATGCAGCACTGCAATGTCCGCACCAAACAAATCCTTGCGAGTGACCTTGCAGGATGTATTGCCCCCACCATGCTGCACCAGCGCCATATCCGCACCCAGCAATCGCGAGGCATAGCCCTGTATCGCCAAGGCCATATCCGCCGGATCATTCCCCGCCTCTGCCACCAGATTTTTCGACTCGTTTTCATCCCAACGGTTTGCAACCATGACGCACCTATGTAATTTGAATATTCCACACAGCCACGCGAACGGGCCATGTTTGACAATTGGTTTTGACAATTGTCAGCATACGGTGTCAAATATAAAAAAGGAAGCGGAATGGCAACAGTAACACGCAGAAGACCATCGGGACAAGTTTCGGGCGAAAGCATCGTCATCGAAGCGGCATGGCTGTATTACCATGACGGGTTGAACCAGACCGACATCGCGGCGCACCTCGGCGTGTCACGGGCCACGGTGGTGAATTACCTGCAAGAGGCCAAAGAACGCGGGTTTATCCGGATCAGTCTAGCCCCCAAAGCATTCACTACCCACCGGCTGGCACAGGAAATACGCGAGAAATTCGGCCTGAGTGCAGCCTATGTGGTGCCCGACGGCACTGGCAACGAAGAAGACGCCCTGTTGCGGGTGGCGCGCGGGGCCGCCGAATGGTTGCCCAGCCTGTTGGAAACCGGTGACCGTTTGGGCGTATCGTGGGGGCGCACTGTTTACGAGGTGGCGGAGGCGATGGCACAAACCCAAACCGAAAACATCACGGTGTCGCAACTGGTGGGGTCAATGGCCACGCCATACGGGTTCACCGCTGAAATATGTTCGGCGCATCTGGCACAACGGCTGGGGGCCAAGGTGATCAACCTGCACGCGCCCGCGGTTTTGAGTGATCCGGATTTGGCCGCACGCCTGCGGGCCGAACCCATAATACGAGATCAAATAGACGCCCTAAGTCACTGCAACAAAGCGATATTTGCGGCTGGATCGGTTGATCACAGCAGTCACATCGTAGGCAGCGGGGTGGCCAGTCATGCCGATCTGGACTGGTATATCAGCCAAGGTGCCGCCGGCGTTCTGTGCGGCCGGTTCATTGATGCGGCTGGCCGTTTCATCCCTGGTGATCTGGACGACCGGATGATCGGGGTTGAGCTGGACAAACTGCTGGGGCTGGATATAGGCCTGCTGGTGTCTGTGGGGACGGATAAGGTGCGCCCGATGCTGGCCGCGATTGCCGGTGGCTATGTTACCCATGTGGTCACCAGCGTGGAAACCGCCAAGGGCATGCTGGAGGCAAGCCATTAAGCATCCCACACAAGTCGGCCCCATCCAAGATATCGTCACTTTTTTACCAATTATCAGGGCGGGGCCAACTCCGTGAGTGGCGCCTCTTTAATTCAATCTATCACCCTGTCAGGAAACAGCGCCGCCAACCCTTCGGGCGAGGCTTCGCACACGCCGCGTTCGGTGATCAATCCGGTGATCAGGCGCCGAGGGGTGACGTCAAACGCCGGATTACCGCCGGGGGTTCCGTCGGGGCTGATTTGCACCTCGCCTATGGTGCCATCCGCCAGCTTGCCCTGAACGTGGGTGACTTCTGTATCTGTGCGCTCCTCGATCGGGATCTCAGTGACGCCATCCTTAACGGTCCAGTCGATGGTTGGCGAGGGCAGCGCCACATAGAACGGCACATTATTGTCATGCGCCGCCAGCGCTTTCAAATAGGTGCCGATCTTGTTGCACACGTCGCCATGTGCCGTGGTGCGGTCGGTGCCGACGATGCACAGATCGACTTGGCCGTGCTGCATCAAATGGCCGCCTGCGTTGTCGACAATCAGGTGATGCGGGATGTCGTGGCTGTTCATTTCCCAACTGGTCAGCAACGCGCCCTGATTGCGCGGACGGGTTTCATCGACCCAGACGTGGATCGGAATGCCCGCCTGATCGGCGTGATACATCGGTGATGTCGCCGTGCCCCAATCCACCGTGGCCAGCCATCCGGCATTACAGTGGGTCAGGATGTTGATCACCTCGCCAGGTTTTTTCCTGGCGGCGATTTCTTTAATTATGTCAAGACCATGAAGGCCGATCTGACGGTTACATTCCACGTCTTCATCCGCAATCACATGCGCCCGCGCCATCGCTGCCGCCGCGCGCTCACCTACTGGCAGCGGTTGCAAAATCGCGTTCATATCGTCCAGCGCCCACCGCAGATTAATCGCAGTCGGACGGGTTTCATGCAGAATGTCCCATGTTTCGGACAACGAAGCATCAGACGGATCCAGCGCCATTTGAACGGCCACGCCATAAGCTGCCGTCGCCCCGATCAACGGCGCGCCGCGCACCCACATATCGCGGATCGCCGCCACGAAATCATCGCGCGTTTTCAGGTCGACCACGCGGAATTCATGCGGCAGCCAACGCTGGTCGATGATCTGCACTTGTCCGCTGTCATGATCGAACCAGATGGAACGGTAATGTTTATCGCCAACTTTCATATCCTGTCCTTTTGTCCAATCATCCGCGCCTGTGAAATCACGCTATTCATATCTGCAAAATCCGCCCTATTAACCGCCAATGAGCGGCCCAATCGCAAGCCCCTGCCCTCGCAATCGGCCCGCATGTCCTCATCCTCGATCATGTCGTTTTCCGCGATATGGGCGAGGCTCAGGGTGCGGCGGATTATTTCAACTCCGGCAAACCCCAGCGTATCCTGAAAAATGTGGTTCAGGCGGCTGGCAAGCGCCTGTTCCGAGGCAAGGTTATCGCCCTGATCTTCAAACAATGTGTGCTGATGCAAGATGCCGGTGCGTTCGGTGCGCCAGAGGCGGGAAAATTCATCACAGAACCCTGACCAGATGTTGCTGACCACGCCCAGTATCCAGTCCTGATACGCGACCCGTGCGCCGACCTTCTCCGAATGGCCAGGTTGGGCGTAATAAGCCATAAAAAAGTTGGCCAGCAACATGCCCACATCAAACCCCATCGGCCCGTAAGTGGCGAACTCGGGATCGATCACCATGGTTTCGGTGTCGGTCACCATAATGCTGCCGGTGTGCAGGTCGCCATGCAGCATGGTTTCGGCGTTATTGACGAATTTCGACTTCATATCTTGGGCTGCAACCTTCAGATCAATATCGGCCCGTAATCGCGCCACAATATCATCCAGCCCAGACGTGTGGTGGTTCAGTTCCGCATCGAAATACGGATCGGAAAATACCAGATTTTCGGTGATGTCGCACAGCTCGCCATTACCGGCGAACAACGCCAGATCGGCCTTTTTGCGCATCGGGTCCATCGACAGATCGGAGCCACGGAACATGGTTTGGGCGGTGTATTTGCCCATCACATCGGCCAAACCTTCATGTTTGACACCCGCCATCAGCGATTGGCGCAGGATGATGTGGGGTTGCAAAAACTCCATCACGATCATCGCTTGTTCTTCATCAAAATGATAAATTTCCGGCACAGTTCCGGGAGCACGTTCGGCCTGCCGGATCAGGGCGTGATATTCAAAGAACGCGCGTTTCAGCGGCAAGGGCCAGCTGTCGCCAACCAGACGCACATAGGGCAGCGCCTGCTTGACGATCACCGCCCCTTTCTGGCTTTTGACGATGAACACAAGGTTCAGGTTGCCATCCCCTACCTCGTCAGCGACCCACGCGGCTGTATCAGTACCCAACAGATCTGTAACGGCTTTAACGTTACGCAGCCGCGCAGGGATCGTTTCAACGGTTAGCGGTTCATATTTGGCGCTTTGATCTGACACGGTGCCCTCCATCATCATTCTGTGTCCGTCATCTGCCTTAACATTCCTTATGTAATAGTCATTTGTCAATGATGATTGACATTTGCTATTATCCCCATAGGATTGACGTCTATGGGGGACGATTGGCAATGCCAAAGGCAGCTGTTGAAATTCAGGGACTGACCAAAGCGTTCGGCACCAACTATGTGCTGCGCGGCATTGACCTTGAGTTATACTCTGGCGAAGTCACCGTATTGATGGGGGCCAATGGCGCAGGCAAATCCACATTGGTCAAGGTGATCTGCGGCGTTCATCCGGCCGATAACGGCACCCTGAAGATGTTTGGCGAGGTGATACGCCCCGCCACCCCATCCGAGGCGATCAGCAAAGGCATCGTCACTGTGCACCAAAACATCAACGACGGGGTGATCCCCGATCTGGATGTGGCCTCGAACCTGATGCTGGACACTTTGGCGGAACCCGGCAGCGGGTTTTTCCTGAAACGCCGTGAAATTCGGGCAAAGGCCCGCAAACTGGCTGCATCAATGGGATTGAACGTGGACGTCACCCAACCCGTCAGTGAATTGGCGCTGGCCGACCGCCAACTGGTGGCGATTGCCCGCGCAATGGCGCATGAACCCAAGCTGATGATATTGGACGAACCCACGTCGTCGCTCTCCGCCACCGAAGCCGCCCGCCTGTTCACCCTGCTGGACCGGCTGCGCGATGCAGGCGTGGCAATCCTCTATATCTCGCACCGAACCAGCGACATTCATCGCATAGCTGATCGAATTGTCAGCATGCGCGATGGTGAAATCGTCGGACGGTTTGACGAAAAACCACTGGATTACGAGGCCGCCGTGAATGCGATGCTGGGTCATAAGATGGTCGATACCGCGCTAGATTACAAAGACGCCGGTGCGCCGGTGCTGGAATTGAAAGACGTGCAAATCCGCGCGGGATCGCCGAAAATATCGCTGACCATCAACACCGACGAAGTTGTCGCCATTACCGGCCTTGTCGGGTCGGGCAAATCCGAACTGGCGGCGATTTTATACGGGCTACGCAAACCCGCAGGTGGTTCGTTAACCCTGAAGGGGGCGCCCTATGCGCCGAAATCCCCCGGCCACGCGATTGAATCAGGTGTGTTCATGTGCGCCAAGGATCGCGGCACCAACGGGGTGTTGCAGGACCATAACCTGACCAAAAACATCTCGGCCCCGTTTTTGGCGCGGTTTTCCACCCTGTCCTTTGTCAACCGCACTGCCGAGGCGCGCGGCGCACGCGATACAATCAAGGATCTGAACATCATTTGCCAGTCTGAACACGACGATATCGGCACACTGTCAGGCGGCAACCAGCAAAAGGTGGTGATAGGTCGCTGGCTTAGCCAGCCGTCGGATGTGTTGATACTGGACGAGCCATTTCAGGGCGTCGACATCAAGGCGCGGCGCGATATTGGCACCAAAATTCGCGAAACCGCCAAAGGGCGGGCTACTATCGTGATGGCATCCGAAATGGACGAGGTGATGGAAATCGCCGACCGGATCATCGTTTTGGCCGACCGCGAAATCGTCGGTGAACATCGCAACCTTGATCTGGATATCAAACAGGTGGTGGCGCAGGTCGCCGGCCTGAACGGAAATAACAAAGAAACCAGAGTGGACGGATAGACCATAATGCAGGACAACGCGACAAATATCAAAGACATGGCCCCGAAGAAGACATTCGTGGACTATGCCATCCGTTACGGATTTTTGACGCTGCTGGCGGGCCTGCTGCTGTATTTCTCGATTGCCGCCGAGGGGTTCTTAAGCCCCTATAGCGCTGTGTTTATCTTCCAATCAGTAGCAATCACTGGCATTCTGGCGCTGGGGGTGACGTTCACGCTGGTGGTTGACGGGTTTGACCTGTCGATCGGTTCTACCGCCACGTCCGCCTTGATGCTATCGGCCTACGTCATGGTGGTGCTGGAGATGGGCGCCGTTGCCGCGGTCGTAGCTTGTCTGGTGATGGGCGCGTTGATCGGGCTGGTCAACGGGCTGTTGATCGTCAAAATGAAGGTACCGGACTTGTTGGCCACTTTGGGCATGATGTTCCTGCTGATCGGCTTGCAACGCATCCCGACCGAAGGCCGTTCCATCGCAACCGGTATGAAACTGCCCGGGGGAGAAACTGCAAACGGCACATTCGCACCTGAATTCCTGTGGCTGGGCCGCCACCGTTTTGATTTCTTCATTGATAACCTGATCCCTGTGTCGGTGGTCATTCTGGTGATCGTCGCGATCCTGTGCTGGGTATTTCTAGAACTGACACGCCATGGCCGCCTGATGTATGCCATCGGATCAAACCAGCGCGCTGCTGCATTGGCGGGCACCAATGTGAACCGCTATAAAGTCATCGCCTATATGATTTCCGGCGTGCTGGCCTCGGTCGGGGGCATTTTGTTGGCAGCGCGTTTGGGGCGGGGCGATATTGCATCGGGCAATAACCTGCTGCTGGATTCTGTCGCCGCCGCCCTGATCGGGTTCGCCGTGCTGGGGGTTGCCAAACCAAACGCCTTTGGCACCGCCATCGGTGCGCTGTTTGTCGGCATCCTGCTGCAAGGGCTGACGATGATGAACGCGCCCTACTACACCCAGGATTTCGTTAAGGGGGCCGTGCTTGTGATTGCCCTCGTCTTTACCTTCGTGCTGACGGGTCGGCGCGGGGGCTCTAACCATTAAACTAAACTGAACCACTAAAGGGAGAACTAACATGAAATTATCTAGACGTATTGTTCTGGGAATGGCTGGCGGGATTGCTGCTCTAGCAACCGGCTTTGCCTCCTCTTCCATGGCGGGCGAAATGCCTGCCCCGTTTGATAACGCAGGCGATGTGAAAATCGCACTGGTGCGTTATTTGTCTACTGGCGACTTTTTTCAGGCATACCTGTCTGGCGTTGAAACCCAAGCCGCCGCTATCGGCGTTGATCTGCGGGTATTTGACAGCCGTCAGGACGCCGCACTTCAGGCCGATATGGTTGATCAAGCCATCGCGCTGGGTGTGGACGGGATCATCATTCAGCACGGCCTGACCGAATCCATGCAAGAGGCCGCACAGCGGGCGATTGACGCGGGGATCAAGGTTGTGGCGTTTGACGTGAACGTTGAAAACGATGCCATCCCGCAGGTTGAACAATCTGACTATCTGCTGGGCAAACTGGCGCTGGAACAGGCCGTTGCCGATAATGGCGACACTTGGAAAGCGGGTTATGTTTACGTGGCTGGTATTGCGCCGCTGGATCGCCGTGATGTCGCATGGCAAGATATCAAAGCCGCCCATCCGGGCATCGAGGAAGTGGCGATGTTTGGCACGTTGGACAATCCGATTGCCAATTCGGTTGCCAATCAGGCGCGTTCGGTTCTGCAAGCAAACCCTGAGATCACCGTGATGTTCGCGCCCTATGACGAATTTGCCAAAGGCGTGAAAATTGCTGTGGACGAGGCAGGCATGACCGATCAGATTGATATCTATTCAGCCGACGTTTCCACCGCCGACATTTCCGCAATGCGCGAAGCTGGCAGTGCTTGGGCCGCAACTGTGGCCACCAACCCCGCTGTGGTTGGCGAAGTTTCTGTGCGCGCGCTGGCGATGCTGCTGGCTGGCGAAGATCCGGGTCACAACGTTGTGGTGCCGCCTACCCTGATCACGCAAAAATTCCTGAATGACAACGACATCACCAACATGGAAACCCTGAGCAAAAGCATGCCTCAGTTTGCCCATGCTGACGTTGCCGTTCCTGCATGGATGCCCCTGCCCCCACGCTAGAATCTAAGGCATTTGAAAAACACGGGGGTTGCGAGGAAAATGCTCGCGACCCCTTTTTAAGGAGATATGGATATGCTGCACGGGATTGACGCCCGCATGACACCCGATTTGATGACCTGCCTGATGCAAATGGGGCATGGGGACGAACTGGTTGTGGTTGACGCCAATTTCCCCGCCGCATCCACCGCTGCCAGCACCATTTGGGGCGAGGTAATCCACCTGCCCGCAATGATGCTGCCCGAGGCGATTGGCCTGATCACCGCGCTGATGCCTTTGGACGGGTTCACCGAAAATTGTGCATGGCGTATGCAGGTTGACGATGCGCCCGATGAAATGGGGGATGTTCACCATCAAGCGTTCGAGGTTCTGACCGCCGCCAAACCTGACGGTGCTAATCTAGGCAGTATCGAGCGACAAGATTTTTATGCGCGCGCCAATAACGCATTTGCGGTGGTTGCCACATCCGAACAACGGCCCTATGGCTGCTTTATCCTGCGCAAAGGCGTGGTGTTTTAGGAAGTGTTTTAGGAACCTGATGATGAGCATTGATGATCTGAAATCCCGAGCCCGCGGCATCAGCCTTGGTATGTTTGCCGCTGATCTGGGCAATCTGCGCCGTGCGGCGCAAAACGTGGCGGAATGGGGCTGTAAAACCTTACATTTCGACGTGATGGACGGGGTGTTTGTGCCGCAAATGATCGGTGGTCCGGGCTTCGTTGCCGCGATGGACGTTGGTATGCTGCGCGACGTGCATTTGATGGTGCAGAACCCCGCCGACCATGTAGAAAGCTACCTCAAGGCCGGCGCTGACATGATCACGGTCCATACTGAATCTGACGGCGCGGCTGCGGCGATTGAGGCCATCAAAGCCGCAAAAGGCACCGTTCTGGCAGGCCTTGCCCTGATGCCCGGCACCACACTTAAAGACGCCGCCCCCCTGCTGGCGCTCAACCCCGATATGATCCTTGTGCTGTCGCTCGACCCGCGCGGCACCCCGCCCGACATTACCGCCGCTTGTGCGCGTCTAAAAGAACTACGCACCCTTGCGCCGGATGCTGTGCTCGTCTTTGACGGTGGCGTTACCAAAGAAACAATTACCGAAATCGCCGCCTGCACCCCCGATATGGTGGTCAGCGGCAGCGCCGTACTGGGCGCGAAAAAACCCAAACGTGCCTATACCGCGATGGTCAAGGCACTGGAAACAACGAACACTTAAACCCCAAAGACAGGAAATATCATGGCAGATCTAGACGACATCAAAGACGGCAAAGACTTTGGGCTGAACACCCCGCAAGACAAACAAGGTTTCTTCCTGAAAGGCGGTGCCAATTACGACTGGGGCATCAAGAACAAGATGAGCCGGATTTTCAACCCCGTGTCGGGCCGCACCGTAATGCTGGCCTTTGATCATGGCTATTTTCAGGGGCCGACCAAGGGTCTGGAGCGGATTGATCTGAACATCCTGCCGCTGGCCGAACATGCGGATGTTTTGATGTGCACCCGCGGCATCCTGCGCTCGGTGATCCCGCCGACCGTGACCAAACCGATCGTGATGCGGGCCTCGGGTGGCAACTCGATCCTGTCGGAACTGTCGAACGAAACCATCGCCGTTGATATCGACGACGCGGTGCGCATGGGCGTTTGCGCGATGGCGGCACAGGTCTATATCGGCGCCGAGTTCGAGCATAAATCCATCACCAATGTGATCAAACTGATAGACAGCGGCATGAAGGTCGGCATCCCGACACTGGCCGTGACCGGCGTTGGAAAAGACATGGCCCGCGACGCGCGCTACTTCGGGCTGGCCACGCGTATTGCCGCTGAAATCGGCTCGCATTACGTCAAAAGCTACTTCATCGAGGAAGGGTTCGAGAAGGTTGTCGCAGGCTGCCCCGTGCCCATTGTGATCGCTGGCGGTAAAAAACTGCCGGAACTGGAAGCGCTCGACATGGCGTTCCGCGCGGTTGATCAGGGTGCGGCGGGCGTCGACATGGGGCGCAACATCTTCCAGTCGGA
Organism: Profundibacter sp.; assembly: GCF_056498605.1. NCBI lineage: Bacteria > Pseudomonadati > Pseudomonadota > Alphaproteobacteria > Rhodobacterales > Paracoccaceae > Profundibacter > Profundibacter sp. The sequence goes on along the minus strand of NZ_JBSMEZ010000017.1, from coordinate 6,113 downwards.
CGCGCCGATTGCGATGATCAAGGCGGTGTCCAAAGTGGTGCATGAACTGATGCCAGCGAAAGAGGCATTCGAGATGTATAACGATCTGAAATCCGAAGGCTAAACCATCACAAAGCGGGCGGTTTCGGCCTTGCCCAACCGCCCGCTTTCCCCGCCTCCCTATCCACGCTATGAACGTCCCGCACATACACAGACGAGGGCGCCATGATAAAACACACCATCCTTGTTACCAGCCTGCTCCTCTCGGGCACCACATTCGCACAATCATCCGGCGAAGTTGATCTGGTGAAATCCGTCCTCAACCAGTTGCAGGATGTGTCGTTTCGCAAAAACCGCGAATATTGCGGCTATATTGGATATGACGAAAAAGGCATGCTGTTTGCCTCGAATGCCAGACGCGGACGGCATGACAGCTGCCTTGGCAAAGCCCCCGACAACATGGATGTCATCGCATCATATCATACCCACGGATCATATGATCCAGGTGCCCGCGCCGAATTACCATCAGTCGCCGACATGGACGGGGACGAAGAAGAAGGAATAGACGGCTACATCTCAACCCCAGGCGGGAGGCTGAGGTATAGCGACAGTCAGGATATGGAAGTCAGCCAGATATGCGGGATCGGCTGCCTGAAACAGGATCCGGAATTCATAGCAGGGGGAGATGGCAAAATCCACGCGTCCTATAGCTATGAGGAATTGCAGAAAATCGAAGCCGAAAAAACATGGTAAGTGGCGGACAGACAGTCCGACATTAAATTTCACTAACCATCTGCAAACAGTATATTATTTTACAATGTATAATTGACATACCACACTTCATACCACGACCTGCAAATAAATCCACCCTACCATCGCCAAATCTATACCTATTCAATTCCCAACGTATTAAAGAACACTCTGTTTCGCATACCGTGAGCGCCCCAACCAAGCCGCGAAACGCTTGCAGGCGCGCAGATGACTGCTCTGGATTTCAAAACCAAAGACGCCGCCGCCATTCTGGCCTTTGCTGTGCCCCTGCTCGCGGTGGCGGCGGGCTTTCAACTGGTGGACACATTGCAGGTGCTCGGCAGGTGCTCGCCGCGGGGCAGTTGCGTGGCCTAAAAGACACCCGTGTGCCGATGCAATTTGCACTGTTTTCTTACTGGGGCATCGGCATTCCGGCTGCTTACTTGCTGTCACAATATACCAGCCTCGCGGCTATCGGCATCTGGCTGGGCCTTGCCATTGGCCTAACGGTGGCCAGCCTACTGGGCATGGGGCGCTATGTGGCGCGGGCACGGCTGGGGCTGGTTTAACAGAAAGCTCTTTACGCACGCTTAACGAATTGTTAATTTAATACAATCATCGTCTGCATTTCACATTTCGCATACAAGCATGTAATAAATTCAGGAGCCTACTACATGAAATTAACACAGTTACTACTCGCGGGCACTATGCTTGCATCTTCTGCCGTTACCGCCTACGCCCAATCGGCTTGGGATGGTGCCTATGCCGGCCTGCTTTATTCAAATACGTCAGGAACCATGAACTATAGCACCCCTGCGGAGCTTCCCATTGAGGGGGATGGCTACGGCCTGTTCGGGGGCTATAATTTTTCGGCTGGCAATTTTATATACGGGGCCGAGCTGGTATATCAGGACCTTTCAAACGTTGCCGAAGTGACCAGCCCGACCTATCATTTAGGCGACACGATTGACCTTAAGGCGCGGCTTGGCTTTAGCGCCGGAGATGCCCTGATTTATGGCGTCGCCGGGTGGACACAATCTATGCACGATATTGGCGGTGATATCGAATATCCGAGCGGCATAGTTTACGGGGCGGGCATAGATTACCGCGTCGGAAGCCAGTTTTTTGTCGGGTTGGAGTATCTTGTGCGCGATATTTCCGGCCCAACCGGCCCAGCTTATTACGAAACCAACTTTTCATTAAATACGATTTCGGTGCGGGCCGGTATGACCTTCTGAAACGGTATTCAGGCTAGGGAAAGGCCGCGCAAATTCGCTTGCGCGGCCTTTGTTATTAAAACGCCAGCGCTTTGGCCTGCTTCACCTGCGGCAAGCTGCCAATGGTTTTGAGCGTGGCCGCATCAAACGGGGCATCCACGCCCACCAGCGCAATCGCCTCGCCGTCTTTCACCACACGGCCCAAAGCAAAGCCCCTGACGGATCAACCACCAAATAAAATCCGTTGCAATCACCATGACGCCCTGCGCCAAGTGTCCGAACAAGGTTCTTTGTCAGTTTGCCGCTATGATAGGCCATCCAAAATACCACATTCTATACCACGCAATGAATAGAAACCAATATAATCGAATAGGAATGGAAAGCAACAATGAATGCAAATAAGCCATATAAAACAGTGCTATAAGCAACTGAACTGTATTGAATGCAAATGAGTGAAAGTGGTGGCTGGCGGACAGACAGGGATTCGAACCCTGGAGACGGTCTCCCGCCTACACACTTTCCAGGCGTGCGCCTTCGACCACTCGGCCACCTGTCCGTAAGCGGCGTTTTAGCCTGACAACACCCGCATATGCAAGGGCATAAACTAACTTTCCAGATGCAGGTATACCCGCCGGTTTTGCACACCTTTGTTTTGCACCTTGCCGATCCGCACCGGACCGATTTCACCGGTGTGGGCAACATGCGTGCCGCCGCAGGGTTGCAGGTCAATCTGCGCATCCCCAACCCCGATCCCGATCAAGCGCACCCGCCCCGTGCCTTTGGGCGGTTGCACCGACAAGGTTTTGACCAGTGACGGGTTGGCGGCCAGTTCCTCGTCGGTGATCCAGCCCTCGGTCACCGGTAAATCCTGCGCAATCAAATCATTCAGGCGCACCGTTAACGCATCCTTGTCTGCCAAGGCCTCGGGCATGTCAAAATCCAGCCGCCCCTTGTCAGCTCCGATTGATCCGCCGGTGACCGGCAGCGGGATCACCACTGACAGCAGGTGCAGCGCCGTGTGGACCCGCATATGACGGTGGCGCCGGTCCCAGTCCAGCACTTGCACCACTTGCGATCCTACCGGTGGCAGCGGGGCGGGCTCAGCGGGCAACAGCACGATTTGGTCGCCCTCGCCCTTGATCGTGGTGGCAATCAGCATGCTGCGGTCGTCCCACGCCAAACTGCCGCTATCGCCGGACTGCCCACCGCCCGTGGCGTAAAAGATAGTCTGATCCAGCACCACGCCGCCCTCGGGCGTGTGGGCCGTTACAGTGGCCACACTCTCACGCAAATAAGGTTCGCTGCGAAATAACAGATCGGTCATTTGGGGCTGCCTTTCTTCGGGGCGCGTGTCTTCGGGGTGCGAGGTGGTTTGACTGGCGCGGGTTGCAACACTTCTGGGTTGCGCAACCAGACATCCCGCTGGGCAAACGGTATTTCGATACCTTCCTCGGCAAAAATACGGGCGATTTCATGGTTCATGTCGGATTTAACAGACAGTTTCCAGTTCACATCCCGTAGGATCGCTCGGATTTCAAAGTCCAGAGAATCCGCTCCAAACCCTTGGAAAATCACCCCGGGGTTGGCCAGAACCATCGGGTGCGCCTCGGCAATATTGCGCAAAATTTCCTCGACCCGTTTTGTATCGGTGCCGTAAGCCACGCCAACCGGCACGATCACCCGCCCAACCGAATTGCCGCGCGTCCAGTTGGTGACAACACCAGATACAAGGTCCGAGTTGGGCACAATCACGTCGGTTCGGTCAAAGGTCTCGATGCGGGTTGAACGCACAGATATATCGCGCACATAGCCCATCTGACCGCCAACCTCGATCCAGTCGCCCTCGGATATCGGGCGTTCAATCAGTAGGATGATGCCCGAAACAAAGTTCGATACAATGTTTTGCAGACCAAACCCGATGCCTACCGACAGCGCACCAGCGACAATCGCCAGCGATGACAAATCAATCCCCGCACTGGAAATCGCCACCACAGCGGCAAGGAAAATCCCGATATATCCAACGCCCGACACAATCGCGTTGCGCCCGCCCACATCCATCTTGGTTTTAGGCAAAACCGTGGTGCGCAGGGTGCCCTGTATCAGGCGGGTTAGCATGTAGCCAATGCCAAATATTACCGCAAAGGTCAGAAAATCCGATGGCGATATCCGCGCATCCCCGAGCGAGAAGCCCTCCTTGAATCGCGCCCAGACTTCAAACAAATCCGTTGTTCGCGCCCCCCAGATCAGGGCAAAGAACGGCACCGACGACAGCACCACAACAAAGCTGATCAACACCGGGATCAACGCCTCGCGGGCGCGTTCCTCGCTACCGATCACCAGCGCGTATATTTCCGAAATCATTCGTTGCAGGATAAACAGGAAGGCAAGCAGGCCTAACGACATTGCCGTTGGGAATACAATAGCAAGGGCGGCTTCCAAATAACCGACGAGAGCAAGGGTTGGACCAACAAATGCCAGCACCAGAACGATGCGGCTCAGGTAAAATACAATCCGGTTTTTATAGCTGCGCTCTTCGCCTTCGACCTGTTCGTTTTTCACATGCAGCCGCATCAACCGCGCAAGGCGCAACAGTGTATATCCAGCCAGCACCAGAACCGGTGCAGTCGCAACCGAGAGTGCTTCGATACTCCAGTTGTCGAACCGGCCAACAACCCGGATGAACGTATTTAGCCCTAAAAGCAGCCCTAGTGTTGCACTAAAAAATCGCCCCTTTTGCCGTTGCGGTGGCATCAGGTTTAGCGGCGGAATGACATGTTCGCTTTTGGGAAATATGCGCGCACCCAGCCATCGCGCCACCAAAAAGACAACCCCAAGCGCGACAAAAGCCGACAACGCGATGTCACCCCGCACCCCGATCAGCTCGGTGGCATATATGGCCTCGACCAACAGAAGGAGGCCAACCAACGGCAATGCCACCTGCGCAAGCGATAACAAAAACGCCATGATCCAGCGCCCAGCATTGCGTTGTTTGGCTTGCACCGCAAAAGTCAGGCGCTCCATCCAGTGACGTCCGCGCAACAGTAAAACAAACGCGATCAGCAACAAAACCGCAATGACCGGCAGGTTTTCCTTTAGCAATACCTGTTGAGACGGGCTGCCCCACGCGGTCAGCAACTCTTTGTTAACATTACGGGCCGACGAATAGATCGCATCCAGCCCCCCTTTCCAAAGTGCCGGATTTAGCGGCGATGGCCCGCGCTCCAGCAGGGCATCGGTTTGGCGGGCGCGGATAATCTCGTCGACACCGCGGATCAGACCGTCAGCACGGCTATAGGCCACTTCAGCTGTTTTGGCGGGGGCGCGCAGCTGCGCCATCCGCGTATCCATTTCGATGCGTTGTGCGGCTATTTCAGGGGCCTCTTCGCCGCCTTCCGGCTTTGGCCCCAACGCATCAATCTGCGCCTGAAGCGTCTGGATGCTGCCCTTGTTGGTGCTTTGCGCGGTCAGGAATTTTTCGCGCCATGTCACCAATTGGGTGCGCAACTCTTCCAATGCCGATGTCGAGGCCCGTCCAGCATCAATCGCCTCTTCTGCCCGTCGCGCGGTTTGTTCCCATGCCGACAGGGTGTTGACGATGGTTTTCTCGTAGCTGCCTGACTGACTGGTGCTGGAGCTGGAACTTGTTTCAGAACTTTGCGCATTCGCCTGAACCGCGCCAAAGGACACCGTGATCAGAACTAGTAGGCTGAATAGAAAGTTACGCATCAAGTTTCAAACACCTCGGGCATATCTGGGGTGGATTTATCCAGCCAGTCGGGCACCGGTAAATCCTTCTCGCGCAGAAATGCGGGGTTAAACAGTTTCGACTGATAGCGCGTGCCGTAATCGCACAGCATCGTCACAATGGTATGGCCCGGCCCCATTTCGCGCGCCATGCGGATCGCACCGGCAATATTGATGCCGCTTGATCCGCCCAGAACCAGCCCCTCGTACAGCACCAGATCAAAGATAATCGGCAAGGCTTCAGTGTCGGAAATGCGGTAGGCCATGTCGACCTCTAACCCCTCAAGGTTCTTGGTGATCCGAACCTGCCCGATCCCCTCGGCGATGGACCCACCCTCGGAGGCAAGTTCACCCGTGGTGTAATAGCTAAACAGCGCAGCGCCTTCAGGGTCGGCAATAGCGATTTTTACATCGCGCGATTTG